>JAYVAS010000601.1:0-2192 GCA_043750895.1 Pseudomonadota bacterium | reverse complement strand
GTCAATAAACGTTGCATTCGGCCGCCGCTGCATCCCCGATCCCGGCGTCCCTCGTCGGTCACATGTCGGCGGACATGCTCCCTCCTCGCTCCTTGGGCTAGAGGCGCATCGACGCCCTCGGTCCGACACGTTTATTGACGGACAGGCCCTAAGGACACACCACCGTCGGCAGCCAGCCGATCCCCTTGGACAGCACGTCGTTCCAGAGCGCGGTGACGATGACGCTGTTGGTCGCGGAGACGTCGCTGTGCTCGAAGGGGTCGGTGGAGAGGTCGTAGAGCTCGTGGATGACACAGGTGCCACCGGCGTCGACGTCCATCACCAACTTCCAGTCACCGGACCGGCAGGCCGCCGCCGCGTCGTCCACCGACGGCGTGTCGTAGACCTCGGTCCAGGCGGTGCACCGGCGTGCCGGCAGCACCAGGGTGGCTCCCGCCGCGAGCGCGCCGGTCAAGTCCCGGCTGAAGGTGGTGGTGTATCGTCTCGGCACTCCCTCCATCCACCCCAGCGCCGTGTCGTGGATGTCGGTGGTGGTGGTAGGGCCCTCGTAGGTGTCCCCGGGGTTGGGATAGATGTCGCTCGAAGGCGGTCGGCCGGCGATCACGTCCAGCCAGGACTCGCCGTCGGTCACGATCATGGGCACGTGGACGCCGGTCTCGTACACCGACTCCTTTCCGTTGGCCGGGCGGGATCCCGCGTCGGCGTACTCCCCCTCGAGGACGTCCTCGGGGGTGCCGTTGTCGCCCATGAACACCACGACGGTGTCCTCCAGGACGAGGTCGGGAATGCCCGCGAGGAGCGTCTCGATGCGGTCGTCCATGCACTCGACCAGGTTGGCGTAGACGATGCGGGCGACGTCGTCGTCCGTGTCGCCGTCCCCGTTCATGTCGGGGCAGGTGCCGGCGTCCACACACGCATCTCCGGGGCAGGTGGAATAGAGCTCATCGGCGTCGTAGACGCCGTGGCCCCCCTTGGTGTGGGGAGCGTAGAAGTTCACCATCGCAAACCAGTCCCCCGTCTGGGCGCCGATCCAATTGATGGCCTCGTCCACGATCACGTCTTCGACGGGGTCGGTGTCCCACTCCAGGTCGCTGCTGTTGACCCCGGAGCTCCCGGGGTAGGTCACCCGGGTCCAGGCGTCGTAGTCGGACATGATGCCGTCGAGGTCTCCCACGTAGGCGTCGAACCCGGCCCCGGCGGGGTGAGGCCGCTCCATCCGGGTGATGGAGGGGTCGCCGGCAGCGAGCTCCCAGTCGGTGGTGCCTCCGTTGCCCAAGGCACCGATGTGCCACTTTCCGAACGCGCCGGTCGCGTACCCCGCCGCTTGCGCGCCCTCGCCGAGCGTGGCCCAGGTCGCGTCGTTCAGACCCGCCTCGCCGGTGCTGAGCGCGTAGCCGATGCCGTGCACATAGGCCGGTTGGCCGGTGTGCAGGCTGGCCCGGGTGGGAGAGCAGACCGGGTTCGCCCAGGCGTCGGTGAAGGTGATCCCGCCCGCCCGGAGGTCGTCCAGGGTCGGGGTGCTGGGGAGGTAGTCGGCCGGGGAAGCAGGGTCGGTGAACCCTTCGATCTTGTCGGCGCCGAGGTCGTCGGCGACGATCACGAGGACGTTGGTGGCGAAGGCGGGCAGGCAAAGGGCGAGCAGCACGGTGGACTCCGGTCGAACGAGGGGTGACACCCATCCGGGGTGTCGAGGGTTGCGGTCTCATCCCGCTGTCTGTCACGTTCGCGGGTGCGGGCCCGAATCTGACACGGAGCCTGAAAATACTCCCCGCGGATTGCTCAGCGCGGGGTCAGGGCGCCCAGGTCAGCGGGATGGGCTCGGTGTAGCTCACGTTTCCGCCCAGGTAGGTGTAGGAGAGGACCATCGCGGTGACGGTGCTGTCGAGAGGGAGCGTGGCGTCGGCGGGATTGAAGTCGGGCAGGTAGATGGTCCGGCTACGCCCCGAGAGCACGCCGAGGGGGTAGTGGGTGACCGTGACCGTACCCAACGCGGTGGTCTTGGTGACCGAGATCGTCATGTTCCGCAGGGTCGACATGTTGCTCACCGTGACCAGGTCGACCCGGTCCGGCTGGGTGGCGGGGCACCACGGGCACTCGCCGCCGGACGGCTGCGGAAGGGTCATCGGTAGCGTCGTGCCGGCGTAGAGCTCCTCCCAGGGGCACCGATACCGGACCCGGGTGGCGTCGGTGAG
>JAYVAS010000600.1:0-2169 GCA_043750895.1 Pseudomonadota bacterium | reverse complement strand
CGTTTCCGGATCTCCAGACCGAGCCACCGGGTCTCGGGCGCAACGCGTGCCTGTTCGAGCAGGACCATCCCGTGGTCGAAGCCCACCTCCACCACCACCGGAGCGTCCCCCGCCACGAACTCGAGCACCCGGGCGCGGACCGCCGCGTGCTCAGGACGGTCGTAGAGGCGGCTCCCGTAGAGCGCGCGGGGTTCGGCGCGTGGGGGGAGCGGGGCGGGAGGCGACCACATGTGCCGCGGTAGCGAGCGGGCGCTCTTCCCGCCACCCCGTCGGCGGATAGTAGGGTGCCATGGTCCTCCTGCGCCAAGAGCTCATCGCCGCGAACGACGCCTACTACCGCGCCTTCGAAGCCGCCGACCCCCTCGCGATGGACGCGGTGTGGGCCGGCGGGCCCGACGACATCTGCGTGCATCCCGGCTGGGACGTGTGCACCGGCGCCATCAACGTTCGGAACAGCTACCGCCGAATCTTCGCGACCGGTGAACGGCTGCGCGTGCGCCTGGGCGCGGTGCGGGTGGACATCCACGGGGACATTGGCCGGGTCACGTCGGTCGAGCACGTCTACGTCCCCGAGCTCAAGGCCGTGGTGGGACGGGTGGCATGCACCAACCTTTTCCTCCGGGTGGAGGGCGGGTGGAAGATGATCCTCCACCACGGCTCGCCGATCCACACCATGGACGCGGAGTCGGAGGCGCCACCCGAGGACACCGAGTACAACTGATGCCTGCGCTGCGAGGGGTTGACCCCTCGCCCCTGCCGAGCACGCCCTATCGGCAGGTGCCGTTCCGACAGCTCACCGTCACGTCGTTCCCCTTGTTGTAGGCCGTGGTCCGGTAGAGGATGTCCTGGGCCGAGTTGTTGGTCGTGGTGCTGGTACCGAAGTCGCACGTGGTGGTGGTGAAGACGTTGGTCTTCACCTTGAGGTACACGCCGCCACCCCCGGTCGTCGCGACGTTGGCGATGAACCCGTAGGTGCCTGAGCTGGTCCCCGTGCAGGTCAGCGTCCCCGCCGCCTGGTACACGCCCCCGCCGTAGGCGGTGGCGGTGTTGGCGTCGACCAAGGTTGTCGCCAGCGCCAGCGTACCGCTGGAACCCCCGTAGTACACCCCGCCCCCGTTCGCCGCGTCGTTGCCGACGAGGCTCGCCGAGGTCAGCGTGGCGGAGGTGTTCGCGCGCAAGCCACCCCCGGTGCTCGATGCCACGTTGTCGGTGAGGCTCAAACCGGAGTTGGAGAAGGTCCCACTCGCATAATAGCCACCCCCTCCGTCCGTGGCCGAGTTGGCCTCCACCTGGTCGCTGGTCAACGTGACCGTCCCGCCCGCCTGGTACCAACCCCCGCCGCTCGTCGCGGTGTTGTCGGTCAACTGGGAGTTGGTCACGGTGACGGTTCCTCCCGACACGTAAAGCCCCCCCCCGTTGGTGGCGTGGTTCCCCTCCAGCACGCACCCGGTGACGGTCACCGTTCCCGCGGTCACCTTGAGTGCCCCGCCGGCGGCGGGACTACCGGACCCGACCCCGTCGGTCAACGTCAGGCCCCCCAAGGAGAGCGTCGTACCCGACCCGCTCACCGCGACGACCGACCCGACCCCGCCCCCCGACAGCACCGCCGAATCGTAGAGACCCTCCAGTGCGAGCGAGCCCGAGGACGACGCGGTCAGGTTGACGTAGTAGTCCCCATCGCAGACCCACAGCGTACCCGAGGCCGGAAGTGCGACCGAGGCTGGAGCGCCAAGAACGCCTGCCGCCCAAGCGGACGTGTAGGAGGTCCACGCCCCCGAGGAGGACTCGAGCCAGACTTCCCCGTCCTCCTCTGCCCCGGTCCACGCGGTGATGGCGCAGTCGTTCTGCTGCCCGTCGCACCGCTCGGGCGCCCCCGGGTAGGTCTCCGCCGCTTGATCATCGCAGTCGCTCTGGTCGGCAGTGCCACCGGCGGGCGCAGTGCAGGCCCGCAGGCCGGTGCTCGGGTCGCCGTATCCGTCCAAATCGGCGTCGGTGTACCAAACGACCTCGCCGACGGATCCCGCTTCGTCCACCAGGGAATCGCAGTCGTCATCGAAGGTGTTGCAGGTCTCCGGCGCCCCCGGGAACACCGCCGCATCGAGGTCGTCGCAGTCGGCAGGCCAATCGACGTGGTCCCCGTCCTGGTCGAAGTCGCTGTCGCCCCCGCAG
>JAYVAS010000599.1:0-21525 GCA_043750895.1 Pseudomonadota bacterium | reverse complement strand
GCCGCCCACGCCGTCCAGGTGGGCGCGGTGCCGCTGCCCCACACGAAGCTGCCCTCGATGTCCCGGTCGGAGAGCCCGATCCATACCGGGCCTCCACCGACCCCCGCGAGCGCCGCCGTCAGCGCCGCGTTCGTGGCCTCGTCGTAGACCTCGGCGAGCCCCTCGCCCAGCGCGCCGCAGAGGTCATCCGCGTCGGTCCACTCGGCGCCGGAAGCGCAGTACAGCCACCCGGCCGCCCCCACGCACCCCCAACAGGCCGCGAGATCGTCGGCGACCCCGTCGCAGTCCTGGTCCACCCCGTCGCAGACCTCCGGCGCCCCGAACCACACCGACGCGTCGGCGTCGTCGCAGTCCCCGCGGCAGGTCAGCCAGCCGTCCCCGTCGGCGTCGAAGCCCTCGTCGGCCGCGCCGTCGCAGTCGTTGTCGCGCCCGTCGCACACCTCGGTCAGGCCGCCGGCGTTGCCGGGATCGGCGTCGTCGCAGTCCCCTGCGCAGGGCGACACGCCGTCCCCGTCGAGGTCGAAGGGCTCGTCCGCCGCGCCGGAGCAGTCATTGTCGATCCCGTCGCACACCTCCACCGCCCCCGGAAACACCGCCGGATCCGCATCGCCGCAGTCGGTGCAGATGTGGTGGCCGTCCCCGTCCCCGTCGAGCGGATCGTCCGCCACCCCCGAGCAGTCGTTGTCGACACCGTCGCACGCCTCGAACGCGCCCGGGAGGATCGCCGCGTCCGCGTCGTCGCAGTCGATCGGGCTCTCCCCGTCGTCACAGTCCGCCTTCACCGCGCCATCGTCGTCGGCGTCGCAGTCGACAGGCGCCACCGCCTGACCGAGACCGACGCACGCGAGCAGAAGGAGGAGCATGAGCGCTGGAGGATATGCTGATCGGCCCCATGGCAACCATCCACCTGCGCGGCGCGCGGGAACACAACCTCCGCGGCGTGGACCTCGATCTGCCCCGGGAGGCGCTGATCGTGTTCACCGGCGTGTCGGGGTCGGGAAAGAGTTCCCTCGCCTTCGACACGCTGTTCGCCGAGTCCCAGCGGCGCTTCGTCGAGGCGCTGGCGCCGACGGCCCGCGGCCGCTTCGGGGCGATGCACAAGCCAGCCTTCGAGCAGCTCACCGGCCTCGCGCCCGCCATCGGCCTGTCCCAACGCGGGCTCGCCACCCCATCCCCGCGCTCCACGGTCGGCACCCTCACCGAAGTGCTCGATCTCCTCCGCGTCTGGTGGGCGCAACAAGGGGTGATGCACTGCCCGCGCTGCCATCGGGCGGTCCACATCGCCCCCTTCGACGCCATCGTCCGGACCCTCACGGCGCTCCCGGAGGGCCAGCGGCTCGTCATCGCGGCCCCCGTCGCCCGCGGGCGGATCGGCGCCCTCGGCCCCCTCGTCGCCGAGATCGTACGCCAGGGGTTCACCCGGGTGCGGGTCGACGGGCAGCCGTACGCGCTGGACGCGCCGATCCCGGTAGATCCGGTCGCTCCGCACGACGTGGACGTGGTGGTCGACCGGATCAAGACCGGCCCCGACCGGACCGATCGGCTGCAGGACGCGGTCAATACGGCGTTGAAGGCGGGGCAGGGTGCCGTGGTGGTGGTCGTCGAGGAGGTCACCCACACCTGGACCGTCCGTCCGCGGTGCGTGTACTGCGACCTCGCCCTCCCCGACCTCACGCCGCGCCTCTTCAGCTTCAACGCGGCGGTGGGTGCCTGCGCCCGCTGTGAAGGGTTGGGGGTCGTCCACACCGTCGACGCCGACGCGGCGATCCGCGACGCCGACGCGACGATCGAAGACGGCGCGCTCGAGGGTGGCAAGCGGGTGATCGACGCCGCGGCGGCGCTGGGGGTCGACCTCGCGACGCCGTGGAAGCAGCTGCCCTGGGAGGCCCGGGACCAGCTCCTGAACGGGGCGGGAGACTGGGAAGGGGTGCTGCCGGGCATCCTGCGCAAGGCGACCGGCGCCCGCGCGTCGGACAAGATGACCCGGGTGGTTCGGGAGGCGGTGTGCCCCGACTGCGGAGGTGGACGGCTGGGCCCGGTGGCGCGCGGTGTCACGGTCGACGGTGCCTCGCTCCCCGACGCGCTGGCCCGCGACCTGGGCGGGCTGCGGGCGTGGGCGGCCGAGACGGCGCCGGCACCGGCGGTGCGGTCCGTCCGGGACGAGATCCTCCGGCGGCTCGACTTCCTGCTCGAGAGTGGCCTGGCCCACCTCAGCCTCGATCGTTCCGCGGGCTCCCTCTCGGCGGGAGAGCTGCAGCGGGTCCGCCTCGCGTCCCAGGCGGGGAACCAGCTCTCCGGCGTGCTCTACGTGCTCGACGAACCCACGGCGGGCCTTCATCCGGCCGATACGGCCGCCCTGGTGGGGCTGCTGCGCGCGCTGCGCGACGCCGGAAACACCGTGCTCGTGGTCGAGCACGACCCCGACGTCATCGCCGCCGCCGACCTCGTGGTCGACTTCGGTCCCGGCGCGGGCCGAGAGGGAGGTTCGGTGGTCTATCAGGGCTCCCCGGCGGGGCTCGCCTTGGCGGACACCCCCACCGGGCGCTGGCTGTCCGGGGCCGCGCACGTTCCGCCCCCCCGGCCGGTCGGGGAGACACGGCTGCGGCTTTTGGGCGCACGCGGGCACACCCTGGCCGGGGATCCGTTCGAGGTGCCGCTCAACGCCATCGTGGGCGTGACCGGGGTGAGCGGAGCCGGCAAGTCGTCCCTGATCCTCGACACCCTCGCCCCGGCCATCCGCGCGCGGCTCGACGGCGGCGGGCCCCCGGGGCTTCCCTTCGAACGGCTCGACGGCATCGAGGGCATCCGCCGCCTGGTCACCGGCGACGGCACGGGCTTCGGCCGCAGCAGCCGGGCCAACGTCGCGACGGCCACGCGCATCTGGGACGCCCTTCGCGAGCTCTACGCCCGCACGCCGGAGGCGAAGCTGCGGGGCTTCGGACCCGAGCGGTTCAGCTTCAACACCCCCGGGGGTCGGTGCGAGCGCTGCGCCGGCGAGGGCGTGCGTCATATCGACCTGCAGCTCCTCCCCACGGTGACCCTCCCCTGCGACGTGTGTGACGGCAAGCGATACGACGAGGCCACCCTCGCCGTCACCTGGCGGGGGCTGTCGATCGCCGACCTGCTCGCCCTCCCCGTCCGCGAGGCCCGCCCGGTGTTCGCCAACCAGCACGCCCTCGCCCTCGCGCTGGGGACCCTCGACGAGCTCGGCCTCGGCTACCTCCCCCTTGGACAGCCCGCCGACACCTGGTCGGGCGGCGAAGCCCAACGGGTGCGTCTGGCCCGCGAGCTGGGCCGACCCGGCGACATCGCCGGCACGCTGTTCCTGCTCGATGAGCCCTCGGTGGGGCTCCACCCTCAGGACGTCGCCGCGCTCCTCGCAGCGTTCCGGCGACTGGTCGCCGCCGGGGCGTCCATCCTCGTCGTCGAACACGACCCGGTGCTTCTGCGCGGCTGCGACTGGCTCGTCGAGCTGGGGCCGGGCGCGGGCCGGGCGGGCGGACGGGTGACGGCCAGCGGGACGGTGGCCGACGTGAAACGTGGCGGCATCGCCACGACGGCGGCGTGGTTGTAGCGGACGCGCTAGCTGGGCGCCGATGTCCGAACGCGCGCGCCTGATCCTCGTCGTCCTGGCCCTCGAGTTCGCGAGCGGCATGCCCTACGGGGTGGTCATGGATCTCGTCCCGGTGTGGCTCCGGGTACACGGGATGGGCCTCGCCGAGCTGGGCGCCCTCACGCTGGTGGGTCTCCCCTGGACCCTCAAGCCGCTCTGGGCGCCGCTGATCGACAGCGTCGGGACCTGGCAGCGCTGGATGTCGGGCGGCCTCTTCCTGGCCACGGTCGCCACCGCCCTGCTCCTCGCCGTGCCTCCCGGGCTGTTGATCGCGTTCCTGGTGTTGACCGCGTTCGCCTCGGCCACCCAGGACATCGCGGTGGACGGGTACCTCGTTGCCCGCGTGCCCCCTGCCGAACACGGGCGGGTGAACGGCGTGCGCGTCGCGGCCTACCGCGGGGCAATGGCGCTCGCGGGCGGAGGCGCGGTGTGGGTGGGCGACCGCTTCGGCTGGTCCTACGCCTTCGGCGCCGTAGTCGCCGTCCAGCTCGTCTGCGTGGGGATCGAAGCGGCCACCGCGCCCGCGCCCCGCGCCGCCCCCACCGGCGCCACCCGGTTCATGGCCACCCTCCTCGAGTGGGTCACGGACCGCCGTCGTCTACCGCTCTTCGCCTTCTTCCTGCTGTTCAAGCTGGGTGACTCGGCGATGGCGCCGATGATCAAGCCGTTCCTGCTGACCCGCATGGACGCCGGGAGCGTCGGCCTCCTCTCCAGCACCGCCGGTGCCGTGCTCGTGGCGGTCGGCGCGGTGCTCGGGGGCGAGGTCGCGAGCCGCCTCCCGCTCGGACGCGCGCTGGTGTTCCTCGGGTCCGGGCAGGCGCTGTCGAACCTGATCTACGCGTTCGCCGCCGGCAGCTCCGGGGTCGGGGTGGCGATCACCGCGAGCGTGGCCGAGAGCTTCACCTCCGGTCTGGGCACCGCCGGGACCATGGCGCTGGCGATGCGGAGCGCCCGGGGCGACCAGGGCGCCACCCGCTTCGCGGTGCTCTCTTCGGTGATCGGGCTCACGCGCACGCTCTCCGGCGCGGGTTCGGGGGTGGCCGTGGAGGGACTGGGATACACAACTTGGTTCTCCATCACCTTCTTCCTCGCGCTCCCCGGGCTCCTCCTCGCGGGGGCAGCCGTGCGAGCCGCGAAAGACCCCGATGCCGACCCTCCCGCCCCCGATCCAACGCGCACATGACCTCGCCGACGCGCGTGGGGACGACGGCTACATCGACCCCGTCACCGGCTACTTCGTGATGACCGCGGGAAACCTCCGCCGTCGTCAGTGGTGCTGCGGCCGAGGCTGCCGACACTGCCCCTACTCCGTCGAAGAGCAACGACGGGCCGGGCGACCGGAGCGGTAGCCGGCCTCAGCTGGCCGGCGCGCCCGCGGCGGCCTTGGCGGCGACCGCCTTGACGACCAGGTCCTTGAGCTCGCCCCCTTCGTGCATCTGACGAAGGATGTCCGCGCCACCGACGAACTCGCCCCCGATGAACACCTGGGGGATGGTCGGCCAGCTCGTGAGCTGCTTCACGCCCTCCCGCACCTCCGGATCGGCGATGACGTCCACGGTGTGAAGGCCGCGGTGGTGTTCGAGCAGGATCCCCGACGCCGTGGCGGAGAAGCCGCACTGCGGAGACAGGGGGGTTCCCTTCATGAAGAGCACGACGGGGTGCGCGTGGATGACCTCCTCGAGGTAAGCGGCCACCGGCTTGCTGCCGCGCGCCGAGACCGGAGGGGCGTCCTCCTCCTCTTCCTCGCGGCGGGTCGGCGGACGCATGGGCGCGCGCGCCGGGGGTCCCGGCGGCGGTGCACCCGTTCCGATGATCGGGAGACGGCGCTTCAGTCGATCGATGAGTCCCATGAGAACCTCTGCGACCGCAAAGTAGCGCGAAACGCCGAACCCGGGCGTAGGCCACACGACAGGACCGCGCTACGCTCCCGCCGATGTTCCTCGTCCTGACCCTGGCCTCCGTCATCTGCGCCTCCGTGCCGATGCTGTGCTTCCTCTTCCTGATCTACTGGCTCGACCGGCACGACCGGGAGCCGATCTGGCTCTTCGGACTCACGTTCGCCTGGGGCGCGATCGGGTCGATCCTCCTGGCGCTCATCGGGTCGTCGCTCTTGATGATCCCGCTGGAGATGGCGCTCGGCCCCGAGATGGCGGACCGCCTGTCGGCGGTGCTCATCGCCCCCCTCGTGGAAGAGCCCACCAAGGCGCTGATCCTCTTCGCGGTCATGTTCTCCCGGCACTTCGACAACGCCACCGACGGCTTCGTCTACGGGGCGGCCGCCGGACTCGGGTTCGGGATGACGGAGAACTTCTTCTACTTCACCGACGCCGCCGGGTCGGGGGACGCCGGAACGTGGATGATGACCGTCATCATCCGCACCTTCTACTCGGCGCTGATGCACGCCTGCGCCACGAGCTGCGTGGGCGCGATGCTGGGCTTCGCCCGGTTCCGGGGTTGGGGCTGGAAGATCGCCGCGCTGCCGATCGGCTTCGGGGCGGCCATGGGCATGCACGCCCTGTGGAACGGCCTCCTGACCCTGGACGAGTTCGCGCAGTCCGGGATGTTCACCCTCGCCAACTTCCTGCTCTTCCCCCTGGAGTTCCTCACCCTGATGGCCGTGTTCCAGCTCGCCGTCTGGGACGAGCGGGCCACCCTGCGCCGGGAGCTCGCCGACGAGGTCCAGGAAGGTACCCTCCCCCTCCCCCACGCCAGCGCGATCGCCAGCTACCTCCGGCGCGGCCGCGCGGACTGGCTCCCCCGCGGCGTCCCGCACTGGCCGTATGTGAGGGCCGCCACCACCCTCGCCTTCCGCAAGCACCAGTGTCGCAACGCGTCCCGCCGCGCCTACGCGTTCTACGCCGACGAGGTGTTGCGGCTGCGCATGGAACTCAAGGCCCTCCAGGCCCTCGGAGCACCCCAATGAGCCTGTTCCTCCTCCTCGCCTGCACCGCGGCCGACCCGGCCAAGGACAGCGACCCCAGCACGGGCGTGGACACCGACACCCCCACCGACACCGACACCACCGACACCACCCCCACCGGTCCGTTCACCCTCACGATCCCAGCCAACACCTCGTCGAAGGGCAACAAGCTCGCCGACCAGTGCCCCTACCAGATGGACGTGATCTACGAGTGCGACAACCCGAACCCCGAGGTTCGGTGGCAGAACCCACCCGCCGGCACGGCGGCCTTCGCGCTGGTCTTCGACGACCCGGACGCGGGGGACTTCGATCACTGGGCCGTGGTCAACATCCCGGGCGACGCCACCGGCCTGGACGCCGGCATCTCTGGTGACGGCGTGGACGGAACCCTCCCCGGCGACGCCTACGAGTTGGAGAACGGCTCCGGCTTCACCGGGTACCTCGGGAGCTGCCCGGGCTCGCCGCACGTCTACCGGTGGCGCCTCTGGGCCCTGTCCGAGCCGCTCGACACCGACCTCACCCGGTTCAACCAGGTCGAGAACCAGGCCGAAGCCGCCATGATCGACGTCGCCGAGGCCTGCCACATCTACGGTCCCGCCGTCCGCGACTAGGCGAACCGCCGGGTACGCGAACCGCGGGGGACGGGAACCGCGGGGGAGCGAACCGCCCGATCAGCGTACCGGCGGCGTGCCGGCCGGCACCGACGCGGTCTGGGCCGGCGGGCGGTAGACGGTGACCGCTCGGGTCGACGTGAGGCCGGACAGGTCGCGCACCAGGACCACGAGGAGGTTGTTGCCCTCCTCGAGCTCGGTGCTGGCCGAGAACGGGACGGACTTGAGCGGGGTGCCGTCGCCTCCGCCGGCGTACGCCACCTTCCGGGTGCCGTGGTAGATGATGACGTCCCGAACGCCGGAATCGTCCGTGGCCACGCCGCTCACCGTGGCCTGTACCTCGCCAGAGATACCGTCCGGGACCCGGGTGAGCTGAATGGCGGGCGGCTCTCGGTAGCCCGTGGAGACCGGGCCCCCGACCTGGAGCGGGAAGGACTCCTCCTGGGTGAAGAAGGACGCGAAGCCCCCCTTCACGATCGAGGCGTAGTCGTAGCGTTTGGTCTCGTTGACGCGGAAGACCATGGGGATCTTGCCGTCCGCCGGGGCGCTCACCACGCGGAACGCCATGTCGCCCGACGCCTTGCCACCGACCGCCAGGTTCGGAAGCTCGAAGCTGGCCTGATCGGCGACCAGCTCGACGGCCTTGCCGAGGCCCTCGCCCTTCTTGAGGGTGAAGGACCCCATCACGCCGGCGCCCTCGCCCACGTTGGTGACGTCCACCTTCAGATGCACGGTCTCGCCGACCTCGACCAGACCGTCTCCGTCGCCGCCGACCTTGTCGTCGAAGGCGTAGGTCCAGGCGTACCGCGGAAAGGCGTTGCCCTTGGTTCCCACCGGCACCGATTGGCGTGCCAGCACGGCGCGTGACACATCGCCGAAGGCGAGATCCACCGTGGATTGTTCCGTGGGGTACCCGTCCTGGGCCCGGACCTTGACGGTGTAGGTCACCGTGGCGCCGGGGTTGATGCGCCCGAAGTAGTACTCGACACCGTCAAGCGTGTCGTTCCCCGACGTGGAGGTCGCGTAGGTGCGACACACCGGCTTGTCCCCGGCGTTGGTGACGCTGAGGGTCACCGGGGTGAGCACGCCCGCGGCGAGCGTGCCGTCTCCACCCACCGCGAGCGCCATCCGGACGTCAGCGGTGGCCGGGTTGGTGCACTCACTCCAGTCGATCCCGACCCCCTTGAAGGCCGCTTCGAGCCGCGCCTCCTCGGCCTTCTGTCGGGCGGCGATCACGCCGGCGGCGTCGCGGAGCACGTCCGCCCGACGGGCACCGCGCGCGCTCAGGAGGACGTCGCGGGCGATCATCACCTCGAGGTCCTTCTTGATGTCCTTCCGGTCCGTCTTCGGCGCCTCTTCGAGCTCCGGATCGGGCACGAGGTAGCGCACGCGGTACATCGTCGGCGCCGCCGCGCTCTCCTCGTTCACGAGGTGACCGGCAAGGTCGCCCTCCCGGACGAGACGGTCCCGGTAGAACAAGGAGATTCGCGGCCCCGACATCTCGTCGAGCTCCTTGATCTCCTTGGGCGGGTACACGACCGAGCGTTCCAGCGCGATGTCGGGCACGATGCCCACGTTCTGGATCGATTGATCACCGGGGGTGAGGTAGCGCTCCACGGTGAGCTTGAGCTTGGACTCGGTGCCATTGCCGTTGGTGAACGGGTAGAGGTTCTGGACGGAGCCCTTGCCAAAGCTGCGTTCGCCGATGACGACCGCGCGCTCGTTGTTCTTGAGGGCGCCGGCGACGATCTCGGCCGCCGAGGCGCTGTTCCCGCTCATCAGCACCGCGACCGGGTACTTCACGTCGGTCGACGAGTTGCGGGCCTCTTTGGTCTCCCGGTTGTTGCCGTCCCGCTCGACGGTGGAGACGATGGCCCCTGCCGACAGGTACTTGTCCGCGACCGCCTCGGCCTGCCGCAGGTACCCGCCGGGGTTGTCCCGCATGTCGAGCACGACGCCCTTGAGCCCACCGGGGCCGGCGTCCCGCTCGAGCTTGTTGAGCTCTTCTTCGAGCTGGGCGTCCGCCTGAGCGTTGAAGCTGCCGAGGCGGACGTAGCCGATGCCGCCGTCCAACAGCTTTCCGTAGACCCGCTCCGGCTTGATCATCTCGCGGATGACCGTGAAGTCCTTCGGCGCCGCGAACGAGTCTCGTCCGATGGTGATGGTGACGGCCGAGTTCGGCGCGCCGCGCATCTTCTGGACGGCCTCGTCGAGGTCCATGTTCAACGTGCCCTCGCCCTCGATCTTCACGATGCGGTCGCCCGCTTGCAGCCCCGCCCGGTACGCGGGCGTGTCCTCGAGGGGGTACTCGATGGTGAGCTGACCCTCGAGGGACTGGATGGTGATGCCGAGGCCGCCGAACTCGCCTTCGTTGTCCTCCTCCATCTTCCCGGCCCGCTCCGGGGGCAGGAAGATCGAGTGGGGGTCGAGGGTGACGAGCATCCCGTTGATCAAGGCGTACTCGACGTCCTCGTGCGGATGCTCCTTGGCGTCGAGGTGCTCCTCGATGATGACCGCCACCCGCTTGAGCTCGTCCTCGAGGGCCGCGAACTCGGTGATCTTCCGCACCACCAGCTCGGTGCGGTAGTTGTTGACCTGCACGTAGAGGTGGCGATTGGGGGAGGTCGGATCCACCTCGAGGCGGAGCACGACCTCGGGGACCTCCCGCTCCACGGCCTCGAGGGCCGAGCGGAACATCGCGTCCGGGTCGATCCGGTCTGGGTCCACGTAGGCTTCGCGGATGAAATAGTCGGCCCGACGCAGGCTCTTCAAGTCCGAGAGCCGGTACCCCCCGCCCAGGGCGGCGAAGTTGCGCGGTATCAACCCGCGTAGACCACCAGACCCCTGCCCGTCCTCTTCCCCGCCCAGGGAGGCCACCGAGGCCGAGGAGGACTGGAAGAAGTGGTACCCGGTCAGGACGGCGAGGCTGATCGTTCCGACGACGGCGAGGTGAGCGAGGTTGCGCATCGTCACCAACGTAGGTCCGGTCCTGCGATTCCGCAATGAGCCAGGGGCCAACCCGCCCCCAGCCATGACAGACGGGGACGTCTCGGCACGTCCTTCGACACGATCGACGCGCATTTTTGAGAAATCTCCAGGTTCATCGGCTGACATCCCTTCGTGCTGCATTGCGGAGCGGGCCCGGCGCGGCTATGAACGCGGGATCCCGCGATGGCCCTCAAGATCACCTGCCCACACTGTGGTCACCCACATCGACTGGACGAGCCGTTCCCGCTCCCCGGTTCGGAGCGCCAGTGTGTCTGCGGTCGCTCCCTCTCGATCACGTACCCGATGGGCCTCGTGGATCGACTACGGATTCAGGGCAAACGGTTTGAGGGGGAAGCGCCGCCCACCGTGTCTGACACCATCGCGATCCCCATCGACCCGCCGCTGCCCCGGCCGGTCGCCGCGCGCGCGATCTCGGCGGAGAGAACGGCGAGCACGCCGCCCGAGCGGACCAGCTCCGACCGCACCACCCAGCCGGAGCCCGGTCAGGCCCGACCGACCGACAGGACCGAGGTCGCCGCCCCCCCTGCCACGGCGGAGCCCTCGGCCCCGCGGGTTCGCCTCCCGCCCCCGGACACCCGCAGCGTCGGCGTGCCCACCGTCCCCACCGGGCGCCCCAAGCCAGCCAAGGCCAAACCACGGCGATCCTGGTTCAAACGCCTCCTGTTCACGGGTGCCGCGTTCGCCGCCGTGGGCGGCGTGGTGGCCCTGCTCGCCGTGGGCGGGTGGAGTTGGTACTGCGCGCGGGGGTTGCCCTCGGTCGAGACCCTCGGCAAGTACAAGCCGCCCACGGTCACCGTGGTCTACGACTCCAAAGAGCGCCTGCTGGGAGAGATCTACGACCAACGGCGGTACGTCGTCCCGCTGGAGACCATCCCCCCGGTGGTGCGCAACGCGTTCATCGCGGCCGAGGACGGCAGCTTCTACGAACACGGCGGCGTCGACTACATGGGGATCGTGCGGGCGATCATCCGCAACACCCTCGCCGGCCGCAAGGCTCAGGGCGCCTCCACGATCACCCAGCAGGTCACGCGGAACTTCCTGCTGAGCAACGAGAAGACGCTCACCCGCAAGACGAAGGAGGTCCTGCTCGCCTGGCGCATCGAGGACACCTTCGACAAAGACCACATCCTCTACCTGTACCTGAACCAGATCTACCTGGGCTCCCACGCCTACGGCGTCGAGGCCGCGGCGCGCGTGTACTTCGGGAAACACGTCGGGGAGCTCACCCTCGCCGAAGCGGCGATGATCGCCGGGCTCCCCCAGCGGCCGAGCGACTACAGCCCGCACCGCAACTTCGAGAAGGCCAAGGCCCGCCAGTCCTACGTGCTGGGCCAGATGGTCGCGAAGGGCCTGGCGACTCAGGCGCAGGCCGACGAGGCGGCGCGGGAGCCGCTCACCATTGTCGAGCGCACCAACGACTTCCTCCACGTCGCCCCGTGGTTCACCGAATACGTCCGGAAGTACCTGGTGGAAAAGTACGGGGAGGACCGCGTCCTGAACGAGGGGCTGGTGGTCGTCTCCACCTGCGACCTCGACCTCCAGAAGGTCGCCCAGAAAGCGGTCTCCGAGCGGGTCAGCGCGCTGGACGAGCGCAAGGGCTGGCGCGGCGCGTCGGAGACCCTCGACGCCGCGGGGATCCAGGCTCGGATCGAGAAGCTGGCCCGCCGAGACGATCCCGCGCTCGAGGGGGCGCGCTACCCAGGGGTGGTCGTCTCCGTCGCCAAGGATCACCTCGTCGTCGACCTCGGTACCGAGAAGGCGCTGGTGCCCCTGGCGTGGACCGAGTGGGCCTACGACGCGAGCGGTCCCCGCAAAAAGCTCGACGACCTGACCAAGACCTTCAAGCGCGGCGACGTCGTGTCCCTCGACGTGACGAACCGCGACTACCGGGCCGCCGCGCCCTTCAAGGACGCCGCCGGCGCCTTCGGAAACGACGCCTACGTTGCGGGCGAGCTCTACCAGCCCTCGGAGCTACAGGGGGCGCTGTTCAGCTACCGGCTCACCGACGGGGGGGTGAGCGCCATGGTCGGAGGGGTCGACTACAAGGAGACGAACTTCAACCGGGCCGTCCAGGCGGAACGGCAGGTCGGCTCGACCTTCAAGCCCATCGTCTACGCCGCCGCCATCGAGTCCCGCCGGTTCACGCCGGCCACGATCGTGCAGGATGCCCCGATCATCTACAACACCCTGAAGTCCCAGCTCTGGAAGCCGGAGAACTACGGGGAGAGCTACCTCGGGGACATCACCCTCCGGAAAGCCCTGGCGCTCTCCCGCAACGTGGTGACGATCCGGGTGCTCGACAACATCGGGGTGGACCCGGTGTTCAAGATGGCGCGGCGGCTCGGCATCGAGTCGCCGATGGAGTCCGACCTGTCCATGGGGCTCGGATCGGGCTCGCTGACCCTCGTCGAGATGGCGCGGGCCTACTCGGCGTTCGCGACGATGGGCCGGAAGGTGGACGTCCACTTCATCGAACGGGTCACCGACCGCGACGGGACCATCCTCGAGCAGTACACCCCGCCGCCCGAGTGGGAGCGCGTCCTCAGCCCCGAGGTGGGCGGCGTGGTGAACTGGCTGCTGCAGGAGGTCGCCACCTCCGGGACCGCCGGGAAGTCCCAGCAGCTCGGCCTGCACGTCGCCGGAAAGACCGGCACGACCAACGACTTCAAGGACGCGTGGTTCGTCGGGTTCAACACCAGACTCGTTACCGCGGTGTGGGTCGGGTACGACCAGCCGAAGTCGATCGGCGCGTCCTCCACCGGCGGACAGACCGCGCTCCCCATCTGGATGGACTACATGAAGGTCGCGGCCCCCAAGGCCGACGACAAGCCGTTCGCGCTCCCAGGCACGCTCGCGTGGGTGGGGATCGACGAGAAGACCGGCCGGCCGATGGTCGGCGGGCGCTCCATGCCCTTCCTCCCGGGCACGGCGCCGAGCGGCGCCGCGGTCGTGGCGGGCCAGAAGACGACCGAAGACCTCCTCACCACCGAGTTCTGATCCGATGCTCCTCGCCTTGTTTCTCGCCTGCTCCGAGGTGGTCGCGGGCCTCGCGCCCCCCTGCCTACCCGACGCGCCGGTGGTCGAGGGCACCACCGCGATCGTCCCCGGGGCGACCATCCGGCTACGCGCGCACCCGCTGAGCGCGGAGTACGACGTCTCGGTCTACGTAGGCGCCACCGCCGCCGAGGTGCTGGGCGTGAGTCGTGACGGCTGCGACGACTACGACGCGTGCCTCGAGGCCGAGGCCTGCTCGGCCTGCGGCGACTGCGACGACTGCGGGCCAGCGCTGCTGAGCTGCGTCGAGACGGTGCGCATCCGGGTTCCGGATCTCGCCCCCGCGGCGTACCCGGTGGTCATCTACACCCGATTCGGCCAGACCCAACCGGGCACCCTGACGGTGGCCGGTTCGGACACCGGCACGGACACCGGCGTCAGCGAGTAGCGGCGACGGGGTCGCCAAAAGCGAGAACGCCCGGCCGGAGCCAGGCGTTCGATGGGGGGACTTCGACGACCAGACGGCCGCCGGGAGTCCGCCGCGGTGCTACTTGGCCACGCGCTCGCGGAGCGTCTTGCCCGGCTTGAAGTAGGCGTAGGACTTCGCGATGATGTTGATCTTCTTGCCGGTGGCCGGATTGGTCCCGGTGCGCGCAGCGCGCTTCTTGGTGCCGAACGTGCCGAAGCCAGGGACGGTGACCTTGCGGCCCGCGTCGAGCTCAATCGCGATGATGCCCTTCCCCGGATCGGCATCGAAGAGGGCGTTGAGGACCTCGGCGGCCTTGGCCTGGGACAGGCCGGTGGTCTTCGCGAGCTTGGCGGTGAGTTCCTTCTTGTTCATCTGGAGCAGTCCTCGGTGAGAGCATTTTGGATGCGGGCCCGGGGCGACTCCCCGGCGACCACGACTCAGCTATAGCAAAAAACGATCTGCCGTGCACGGCCTCGGAACGCCCCAAAATGCCCACGCAGACGCGATCAAGTGGCGCATCTGTGAAAGAATCCAAAAGTCGTTATTCCAAAAGCGAAGCAATTTCATACACTTATCGGATCAACCCGCGTAAGATCCCCTGATCTCCACGCCGATCGGGGCCGGCCCCTTGACGTGGAAAGAGCGACGGCGGACCGGTCTAGCCAGCATTCTGTATCTTTTTTCACAGAACGTTTCGGCGCTCATTTCGTGGGATTCGCCACAAGGGAGTTGCCTCCCGCTACCTGATCGAGGTAATCGGGGCAGTCTCCCGGGAGCCCTCCCCCGATGCGCCTGCCCCTCTTCGCATCCCTCTTCATCGCCTCCATGAGCGCCCTGCTCGCCCCTGCCCCTGCCCTCGCCGGCGGGATCGGGATCGTCACTGCTGCCGGTGGTCACGTCGACCGCGTCTATTCGTACACGTACGACGAGAACGCTGCCAACTACGACCAGTTCATCGAAAACCAGATGAACCTGAACTACGGCACCGGCGTCGAGTTCGTACTCGGGGACAAGGACAACAAGATCTCCGGCCTGTTCCGGGGGTACTACCTGTCCGACAGCGCGCTCAAGGACCCGGCCAAGGGCGACACCTACGTCCTTCGCGAGGGCAACCGGGCCATCGGCGTCATCGACGCCGGACTGCAGTTCGGGTTCCTGGGCGACCCCAGCACCCTCCAGATGACCGCGGTCATCTTCATGGGCTCGGGCTTCCTCACCACCGACTACACGCCCTTCATCCTCGGCGAGGCGGGCGTCGGCGGCACCTGGATGGCAGCGCGGCACGTCCAGGTGGTGGCGGCCGTCACCGGCGGCACTCGGTATCGGCGGCGGTTCTTCCCGACCACCTCCGGCTACCTCGGCGTCCGCTACCTGTTCGACTAGTGCAGTACGAGCGCCACGGGCCGCGCCGGTCGGCGGCGGGAACCACGTGCGCCGCTCTCCTGTTGCTGTCGGGGTGCGCCTTCACCGACACGTCGGCGTGGACCGATCAGGTCGCTCCGTCGGGCCCGTGCTACGACGTCAACCTCCTGGACGGCCTGGACACGACCGCCACCACGGAGCTGCATCAGGTGTACGCATGCCTGGCGGCGGGCGGTGGCCTGGAGGGATTTCGGCCGGTCGATGAGGCCTGGGACACCGACACCCGCGACGGACCCGCGGGCCTGGTCGTGGCCCGATGGCTCGCCGACGCGGACACCACTGGAACCTCGCTCCGCGGCCTCCTCGACGCGGCGCGGTCGGCAGTCGAGGACCCCACTCCCCTCTGGGACACCGTCCACCTGGGGCTCGAACTCACCTACGGGGTCGCCTGGGCGGACCTGGGCAGCGTCGCCGCCGAGGACCCTTCCGTCCTCGGGGCGGGCCTGCTCGCGCCCGCCCAACTCCTGGTCGGGGACGTCGCTACGGTGGTGCTCGACCGCCCCGACACGACCGAGCCGCTCCAGGACTTCCTCGCCTCGGACGACCTGGTCCGGCTCGCGTGGACGGTCGAGGGGGTGGCGCGCTCCCCGGAGGCGGCCCTGGTCGTCCTCGCGACGCGGTGGCCTGACGACGTGGCTGCGCTGATCGCCGCGGTGCAGTCCCCGGAGAACGACCGGGCGCCCGGCGCCAGCGGCAACTCGCTCGCGGACTTCCTCAGCAGCCTGCTCGTCCGGCAGGGCGCCGACGGACGACCGAACTGGGAGGCACTCGGCAGCGCGGCGGCCCCCATCCTGCGGGACGACGAGGCCGGCGAGGCCGTGCGCCGACGCCTGCAGACGGCGTTCGACCGCGGCGACCTGGCCCGTCTTCCCGATCAGGTCCTGTACCTCCTGGAGGTCGACGCCAACGCCGACCCGCTCGACGCCGACGCCGTCTCCGCCATCGCCGCCCTGGCGCGCTTGCTGCGGAATGGCAACACCGAGGTGACCTGCACCGTCGACCTCGGCTTCACCGAGGTGGACATCAACCTCGGCAACCTCTCGGTGTCGTTGTTGACCGCGTTTGCCGGTCTCGATCCCACCACCGCCGAGAGCGGGGTGGGCCTGTTCGGGGCGCTCCTCGGCGTGCCCCTCACCGACGACGCCTTGGACCTGGTGGCGGAGTCGGGGGTCTGTCCGGTGGTCGACGCCACCTTCGTCGCCGACCTGCACGCCATCGATCGGCTGACCGATCCGCAGGCGGATGCCGTCCTCCCGGTCCTGATCGACCTCCTCGGCGCGCTCGAGCCCCACATCCCCGACCTCGTGAACACGGTGTCGGTGGTCTGGGACGCCGGCCTGATGCCGCCCCTCGAAGACGTGCTCCGTGACGCGCTCGGCGGGCCGCTCCTCGCGGACCTGATCCCGGCGCTGCCGGCCCTCCTCGATCCCACCGGCTGGTACGACACCGCGGCCATGCCCGCCGGAGTTCGACCCGTGGACTGGGCCACCGCGTGGCAGTGGGCCGGCGCCCTGCTCGATCCGGCGGGTCCGCTTCCGACCCTGCAGCCGCTGGTGGACACGCTGGTCGGGAGCCGCAGCACGTGGCTGCTCGCCGAACGCGCGGGCGTGCTCCTCGCCGACCCGGACGCGGTCGTCCGCACGGTCCTCCCCCGGATCGCCGACGCCGTAGAAGCCGACCCCACGCTCACCGGTCCCGAGGCGCTCGCCGACCTCCTGGCCGACGCGGACGCCCTGCGCCCGCTGCTCGTCCTGGCCGAGGCGGACGGGCTACGAGCGGCGCTGATGTCGACCTCCGTCGCCGAGCCGGGCCCCGTGCCCACGGTCACCGCCTGGACCCTCGACGGCACCCTCGACCGCGCCCTGGGCGCCGTGTCGACCCTCCTCAACCTCCTCGATGCGGAGTCCCGATGAAGGACAGCAGCAGCGCCGTGGTCGTCCGTCCCGGCACCGGCGCCCCCCATGCGTACGGCCCCAACCTCGTGATCCACAGCCAACCCTACGCCATGGCCCTGCTGGCGCGCCTCGGCCACCCGGACGCCGCCCAACCCGAAGTGGGCCGCCTCGCCCAACGGCTCTACGAGTTCCTGTTCACCCAGGTCGCCTCGACCGAACTCCGGGTGGAGGCCGCGCGCATCCCCACCCGGATGACGGCGCTCCACCCCGAACACCAGTGGGAGGGGTTCCGGGTGGATCCCGCTCAGCGCGTCGTCGTCGCCGACGTCGCCCGCGCGGGGATCCTCGGCGCCCAGCTCTTCTACGAGCGCTTCAACGAGCTGCTGGAGCCCGCTGGCGTGCGCCAGGACCACCTCTTCGTGGCCCGCAGCACCGGCGCGGACGGGCGGGTGACGGGCGCCGAAGTCCGCTCGGCCAAGATCGGCGGCCCGCTGACCGGCGCGGTCCTGATCATCCCCGACCCGATGGGCGCGACGGGCGGTTCCCTGCTCGAGGTGCTCGACTACTACGCCCGGATCGGGGCAGGGCGCCCCGATCGGGTGGTGTTCGCCCACCTGATCGTCACCCCCGAGTACGTGCGCCGGATTCACGCCAGCTTCCCCGACGCCCGCATTCATGCGGTGCGTTTCGACCGGGGCAACTCGTCCCCCGCCGCCCTCGCCCTTCCCCCCGGGACCCTCCCGGCAGAAGAGAGCGGGCTCGACGAACACCAGTACATCGTCCCCGGCGCCGGCGGCCTCGGGGAGGTCCTCAACAACGCGTGGGTGTGAACATGCCTCAGAAGCTCCGGGTCCTGATCGACGAGAACCGCATCCGCGACCGGGTCGCCGAGTTGGGCGCCCAGTTGCGCGCCGACTTCGGTGACGAGCCCATCACCGTCATCGCGGTGCTCAAGGGCTCGTTCCTGTTCCTCGCCGACCTCGTCCGCGCCATCCCCGGCGACGTGCGGGTCGAGTTCCTCGGGGTCGCCAGCTACCACGGTGGGACCTCGTCGTCGGGTGCGGTCCAGATCACCCAGGACCTGCGGGGGAACATCGAGGGACAGAACTGTGTGCTCGTCGAAGACATCGTCGATACCGGGCTGACCATCGACTACCTCCAACGCATGCTCCAGGTCCGCGGACCGAAGGCCCTGCGCGTCGCCACGCTGCTGAACAAGCCGAGCAACCGGGAGGTCGAGGTCCAGGTGGACTATGTAGGCTTCACGATCCCCGACGAGTTCGTCGTGGGCTACGGGCTCGACCTCGGTGAGCTCTACCGAAACCTCCCCTACGTCGCGGTCTACCAGCCATGAACTCCGTCTCCACCCCCAACGCCCCGGCCGCCATCGGCCCGTACAGCCAGGCCATCGTGCATGGGGGCACTGTCTACTGCTCGGGCCAGATCGCGCTCGATCCGGTCACGATGACCCTGGTCACCGGCTCCGTCACCCACGAGACCCACCAGGTCCTCACCAACCTCGGCGCCGTGCTGACCGCGGCGGGCTCCGGGCTGGCGCTGGTCCTCCAGACCACGGTCTACCTGGCCGACATGTCGGACTTCGCCGAGATGAACAAGGTCTACGAAGACTTCTTCGGCTCCCACCGGCCCGCCCGGGCGACGGTCGCCGCCGCCGGCCTGCCCAAAGCGGCCCGCGTCGAGATCGCCTGCATCGCGGCGTTGCGCTGATGTTTGGTGAAACCCCCCTGATCTACGTGGACACTCCCGAAGGGGTCGTCCGCGCCGCCGAGGCCCTGGCCGCCGCGCCCGTGATCGGCGTCGACACCGAAGCGGACAGCTTCCACCACTACCAGGAGAAGGTCTGCCTGGTGCAGATCTCCGACCTGGACAACGACTACATCATCGACCCGCTGTCGGCGCGCGATCTCTCGCCGCTGGGCCCGATCTTCGCCAATCCGGACCAGGTGAAGATCTTCCACGGTGCGGACTACGACGTCGTCTCCCTCAAGCGCGACTTCGGGTTCACGTTCCGGAACATCTTCGACACCATGATCTCGGCGCAGTTCGTCGGCCTGCCGCGCTTCGGGCTGGCCGACCTGATTCACCGATGGTTCGGCCACGTCATCGACAAGCGGTACCAGCGCCACGACTGGGCCGAGCGGCCGCTCCGCCCCGAGCACCTCGACTACGCCCGCGGCGACACCCACTTCCTCCCGGCGCTGCGCGAGATCCTCTACCGCCGCCTGATCCAGGCCGATCGGCTGGAGCCGGTGCTCGAGGAGTGTCAGATCCTCGAGGGGCGCGAATGGCAGGGCAAGGCGAAGGATCCCGCCGACTACCTGCGGGTCAAGGGCGCGCGTCAGCTCGACGCCGCGGCCCAGCGGGTGCTCCGCGCGACCTACGCCTGGCGTGACCGGGAGGCCCGCGCGCTCGACCGGCCAGCGTTCAAGGTCATCCCCGACCCGGTGCTGCTCGAGCTCGCCGTCGCCCGCCCCGAGGGAGTCGAGGCCCTGGGAAAGACCCTACGCCCCGGCTCGCCACTGTTCCGACGGTTCGGGGTGGGCCTCGCCGCCGCCATCACCGACGGCATCGCCGACACCGCGCCGTTCGCAGACGCAGCCCCGCGCGAGGTGGTCGAGCGGGTCGACAGCACCTTGTCCATCCGCGAGCAGGAGCGGCTCATGCTCCGGCTGAAGGACTGGCGGAACCGGGTGACGAGCCGCGAGGGGGAGTCCTCGGTGACCGTGGTGTCGAACTCGGTGCTGAAGGACATCGCGCGCGCCGCCCCGAAGACCCTCGAGGAGCTCGCGGCCGTCCCCGACGTCCGGCGTTGGCAGGTGCGGATGTGGGGGCCCCAGCTCCTCGAGCAGGTCGCCGCCGAGCTGGCGAACCTCGGCCCGCGCGAGGACGAGGAGCGGCCCAAGAAGCGCCGGCGTCGCCGGCCACGCCCCGAGAGCGCGTAGGCGCGTCGCTCAGCGGGCCGGGAGGGCGGTCGGGTCGAAGGGGTACGGGAGCAGCGCGGCGACCGTGCTGTGGACCGCGCCCCCGCGCGACGCCGACACCACCGTGGCGTCGGGCGCGAACTCGGCGAGGAGCTGGCGGCAGGCGCCGCAGGGCATCGCCACCGGCTCGGCCTCGGCGACGATGGCGACCGCCAGGAAACGACGCTCGCCCTCCGAGACCCCCTTGAAGATCGCGACCCGCTCGGCGCAGCAGGTGAGCGAGTAGCTGGCGGACTCGACGTTGCAGCCCGTCCAGACCCGGCCGCTCTCGCCCACCAGCGCCGCCCCGACGGCGAAGCGCGAGTATGGGGAGAACGAGTGCGCCCGCGCGCTCCAGGCCGCGTCCAACAGCGCCTGCTCCGCTACCACGCCGACACCACCCCTTCGAGCAGGGACACGACCTCGCTCGCCGCGTCGCGCATCGCCTCCGTCACCTCGACGTGGGTGAGTGGCGTGTCCGAGAGACCCGCGGCCGGGTTGCTGACCACGGAGAGCGCGAGCAGCTCCAGTCCGGCGTGGTTGGCTGCCATGGACTCGGGCACGAGGCTCATCCCGACGACGTCCGCGCCCAGCGTCCGCAACATCCGGATCTCGGCGGGGGTCTCGTAGTTCGGACCGCGCAGGGCGGCGTAGACGCCCTCGACCACCGGGCGGAGGCCCCGCTCCGCCGCAATCCGCGCCGCGAGCGCGCGGCGCTGCCGGGGGTACACCGCGGTCTGGTCCGGGAACCGGGGACCGACCGCGTCCAGATTGGGGCCGATGAGCGGGTTCGTGCCCATGAGGTTGAGGTGGTCGCTGATCACCACGATCTGACCGGCACGCCAGTCAGGCCGGATGCCACCCACGGCGCTGGTGAGCACGAGACCCCGGACCCCCCACGCGGCGAGGGCCCGCACCGCCACCACCGCTTCGGCCGGCTCGTAGCCTTCGTAGAGATGGACCCGACCGGCCAGGGCCGCCACCCGACGACCCCCTACCTCTCCGACCGCCATCTCTCCGCGGTGCCCGGGCACGGCCGGGGCGGGCAGGCCGAGGGACCCGTAGGAGGCGCGATCCAGAAAGGGTTCGGCAAAGGCGCCCATCCCGCTACCCAGCACCACTGCCAGGTCGGGAGGGGAACCAAAGCGGGCACGGAGCGTCTCGGCGGCCTGGTGGATGCGGTTCAGCACCGCCGACGACTAACGTGAAACGGGGGAAGGAGGCTCGCCGGCCGCTCCCTCGGCACGCACGTTCCCACCGCGCGCGCCGCGATAAGGACGGCCCATGGCCGACGTGCTGATCACCGCGGGGGCAACCCGCAACCCGCTGGACGCCATCCGTTACCTCTCCGCCCACGCGACGGGAAGGACGGGGGTAGACCTCGCCGCGCGCCTCGCCCTCCGACATCGGGTCCTACTGCTGGGGAGCACCGAAGCGTGCCTCCGCGCCCCGCCCGAGCAGGACACCGAGACCTACACCAGCACGCGCGACCTGATGGCGCAGATGGAGCGCTGGTGCCGCGCCCACCCCGACGGGGTGGTCATCCACTCGGCGGCGGTCGGGGACTACGAAGCGGCGGCGCGGACCGACAAGATCCCGAGCGGGCAACCC
>JAYVAS010000598.1:0-6648 GCA_043750895.1 Pseudomonadota bacterium | reverse complement strand
CCGGTCCTCATACATCACTTCGAGCGTCATGCCGCTGGCGAACGCGGCGCGCTCCAGGTGCTTTCGCACGTCGCTGTCTGGCGGGAGCGTCGCGACGGGGCGGCCACCCAACGCACCGAGTTCGAGCGCGGGGCTCGTCGGCCCCAGTCCGACCGCCACGAGGCGCACCCGGTACAACGCCTGCCCGTCTGCATCGGCGAGCCTCGGGCACATGACCAGATCGACGCGACCCGACCGCAGGAGGGCGCCTGCCGTATCCGATGTCACGTTCACGATCTCGGGGACCGGCACCTCAGGACGCGCGAGGCGGAGCTGCCCGAGTGACGATGCTCGACGAGGCCGTGTTCACGGGCCTCTACTGGAGCCAAAGGCACTCGGCAGAGGAGGACGAGACCACCATCTGGGAGCTGTGCACCCTGGAGTTCACGGACTGAGTGTTAGGGGCCTCGCGCCTGCGCGGCCAACCTGCCAGCAGGACGCGTGGATCAGCATGACGCCCGCCGCGGAGGCTCGCGGCTTCGTCGCCCCTCCGCCAGATCGGCGCTACACTTCCTTCATGTCCCTCCCGCTCCACGTCGTCACCACCGAGGCCATGGCGCTCGATCCCGCCGACCGGCTCCGCCTCGCGGCCGAACTGCTCGACAGCGTTGAGGAGCCCGCGGACGCTGGGTGGGCCACGGCATGGTCCGCGGAGCTCGACCTGCGGGTTGCTGAGGCAGAGCGAACCGGGGACGAGGGCCGTCCGTGGGACGCCGTCCGCGCCGACCTCCTCCGCGACCTCGCCCGGCGGTGAGCGCTCCACGCCTCCTCGCACCAGCCGAACGCGAACTACGAACGGCGATGAGCTGGTACGAGTCGAAGCGCCCAGGCCTTGGCGCCGAGTTCCTCGGTGGTGTTCACGGCGTAATGGTCCGGATCGGCGAGGCGCCCGAGCGGTTTCCCGTCTGGGCGGACAATCCTCGCTTTCGGCGGGCCGTGGCCGTCCGCTTCCCCTACGTGCTGTTCTTCCACATTGTCGGCGGCGAACCCGTCGTAGTCGCGGTTGCCCACTCGAGTCGACGCCCGGGCTACTGGCTCGATCGAACCCCGAAAACCGAGGAAGGCCCATAGGATCTGGCGATCACTACGGGCCTATTCGGTATGGTCGGGATGGCCAAATTCGCACTTCGCCACCTCGTTGGGCGTCACCAAATTGAGCCCCCGCGCCGCCCGACCGCCCTACGGGTCCGGCACCTCCTGGATCCCTGCCATCGCGAAGGTCGTGTGCTCCCACTGGCCGATGGTGGCGCTGCCGCTGCTGGCCCGGAGCTCCGTGGCGACGAGGTCGGTCCCGTCCCAGCGGAGGTGGAACAGGCCCACCGAGGTGACCAACTCCTCGGTGACCAGGATGTCCCCCGCCATCGGCAGGAAAAACCCGGCCGAGGCGCCGACCAGGCGGCTGGTGCCGAAGTTCACCCCGAAGAAGTTCTCGTAGGGGTTGATGATGTCGAGATCCTCGACGTCGACGCCGATGTCGTAGCTCTGGACCGTACCGTCGCGCTCGACCGCGTAGAGGAGCCCCTCCGCCTCGGCGCCCGCGAGCAGCATCCCCGCGAGCGGCCCGTACCGGCTCGGCGCGTCCGGCACGGTGACGAGGCCCTCGAGGTGGACATCGGGAATCTCCGCGATCATCGTCGCGCTCCCCGCGGCGTCGATCTCCCAGATCTGGCCCAGCGTGGTGGCGACGAGGAGGTTGTCGTCGAAGACGCCGGTGCGGTCGACGTACAGCGAGCCGCGCATGAGCCCGTTGGAGTCACCGGGGAGGTCCACCCACGGGTTGTCGATGGTCGTGCCGTCGGGGGAGATCCGGACGATCTGGCCGTCCACGCCGTTGCCGACGTACAGCTCTCCCATCGCAAACCCGGCCCGGTTGCCCGACCGCACCGTCGCGATCTTCACCTCGTCGGTCACCCCGGTCAGCCCGGAGAACACCACGTGGGTACCGTCCGACTCGACACGTTCGAGGGCCTCGGGCGCCCCGGTGGCGTAGTTGACCGACAACACCACCGTGTGCGTGTACTCGTGGAAGTCGATCCCGATGGGCGAGTTGAACTCGGTGGTGATCGCCTCGAACAGGATGGGCTCCACCGTGCCGTCGTTCCGGGCATCGGCCCAGTTCGGCACGCCGTCGCCGTCCCAATCATCGGTGCCCTCGTCCACGTCGGCCATCCCGTCGCCGTCGGCGTCCAGGTCGCGGTAGCTGCCGGTTCCGTCGCCGTCGAGGTCCCCGGCCCCTTCCTCGCTGTCCGGGATGCCGTCCCCGTCGCTGTCGGTGTCGCGGAAGTCGGGGACGCCGTCGTCGTCGGAGTCGGCCGGATCGTACGCGCCCTCGAAGGGCAGCGCCTCCTCGGCGTCTGAGAGGCCGTCGCCGTCCGAGTCCGCGTCCTCCCAGTCCGGCGTGCCGTCGCCGTCGCTGTCGCGGTCGTCGGCGCGCCCCTCAACCTCGTCGCTGATGCCGTCGCCGTCGCTGTCGTCGAGCGGGTTCCACCACGTGGTGGTGGTGGTTGCCGTGTCGGTCGGCTCGGTGTCGGTCGTGAGCGACGGGTCCGTGCCCTCGTCGAAGCCGGCGGCCGGCTTCTCGTCCTCGAGGCTGTCGAGTCCGCAGGCTTGGAAGAGGAGCAGAGAGAGGAGCGCCATTTCTCGATCGTACCATGCCCCCCACCGTCCACACGCCGCCCGTCCGTAGACCCTACGGCTGCGGCCCCACCAGGACACCAGCCACGCTGGCGAGCGTCGCGAGGACGAAGAGGATGCCGAGCACGATGCCCCACGCCCGGTGCGGCCGACGATGCCAGCCGACGAGCACGGCGCTGAACGCGCCGGCCTGGCCGACCACCTCGGGGAGGCCGAAGAGGTGGTACGCAAGCGGCAGTCGTGTGTACAGCAGCCCCTCCACGGAGCCGGTGGCGGCGGCGTAGGTGGAGAGGATGCCGACCCCCACCAGCAGCGCCCAGAGTTTGAGCCAACCTCGTGTCGGTGGGCATGATGCGCAGAGCGTAGCGCGGCCACCGCGCGGTTCGCCGTCCGTCAAGTGCCCCCACCGACTCTCCGCGCATCCACTCCGCTACACTGTCCGGGCCCGAGTCCCCGATGCCCCTCTTCTCGCTCGTCCTGGTGGCCTGCAGTGACACCCTGCTGACCACCGCCAAGGAGTCGCCCGGGGTCGCCATCCTTTCCCCCGCCGACGGCGCGGTCTTCTGGGTCGACGAGGACCTGGTGTTCGTTGCGCGGGCGGGCGGCGGGACGGGGGACCCGGCGGACTTCACCTGGGTGTGGAGCGCGGGGGCGTACGGGATGCTCGAAGGCACCGAGACCGTCACCGGCGACACGTCCACCGTGAGCCTCGGCGAGGGCCTACCGGCAGGCGCGTACGTCGTCACCGCCGAAGCGGTCGACGCCGCGGGCCGCTCGGGCTCCGACACCGTGCACTTCGAGGTGGTCGTGGACGAACCACCCGTGGTGCGCTTCACCGCGCCCGGCGACGGCGCCACGCTGGGCGACTGCGACACACCGACGGTCTCCGTGCTCGTCTCCGACGCGGACGCCACCGACGTTCGTGAGACCATCCTGAGCTTCGCCGGTCTCCCCGCCGACGCCGTCCCGACGACCGCACCCGCGGCCGACGGCACCGCATCCTTCACTGTCGGGCCCCTCCCCGAGGGCGACTGGAGCTTCACCGTGGTCGCCACCGATGCCCACGGCGTGAGCGGCACGGACACCGTCAGCGGCACCGTCACCCCGTGTATCCCCGACCTCTGCAATGGCATCGACGACGACGGCGACGGACTGGTGGACGAGGACGCCCCCACCTCCCCCTGGTATGCGGACGCCGACGCCGACGGTCATGGCGACCCCCTCACCACGCTGGACGCCTGCGCCGCGCCCGCCGGGTGGGTCGCCGAGGCCGACGACTGCAACGATGACGACGCGGAGATCCACCCGGGCGCCGTCGAACGCTGCAACGGCCTGGACGACGACTGCGACGGCGCGGTCGACGAAGGTGCCACCGGGGATCTCCTCTTCGGCATGCCCACGTCGGGCGAGGTGTACGTCGCCGCCACCGATGGGAGCAGCATCACCCGGCTCGCGGGCGGCTTCGGCTCGGTGAGCGACCTGCAGATCGACACCACCAGCGGGCAGGTGTGGGTCGCCACCTGGGACAGCCCGGTGATTCGTCGCATCGAGGCCGACGGTAGCGGGATGACGACGATCTACAGCGGGAACGGCGCCGGCGGGCAGGGGGTCGCCGTGGACGCAGCGATGAACCTGCTGGTCTGGGGCGAGTACTACGGCGACCTGTGGGTGGGCGCGCCCGACGGCTCCACCGGGGCCACCCAGCTCCTCACCCGGTCGACGATCAGCGCCCTCATCGGCTCCCTCGACGGCATCGGCACCGGCCTCGAGGTGGACCCGGCGGAGGAGCAGATCTACCTGTTCACCCGCAGCAACGCCGGCGCGTCGGGCCGACACATCCTCCGCGTGGGCTACGACGGGACCGGCCTCGAAGACCTCCGCCAGATCGAGAGCCAGTGTTTGGACCTCGACCTCGTGAACGGCTGGATCTACTTCGCGGACCAGGTCTCCGGGGTCACCCAGATGTGGCGCATCGCGCTCGACGGGACCAGGGAGGCGTACCTCTTCGACCTCGCCGGCAACACCTCCTGCGGGGGCGTGGTGGTCGACCCCGCCGCCGACCGCCTCTACTACCTGGGCAACACCACCGGGGACGTGTGGTCGGTCAACGTCGACGGCAGCGACGCGGTGGCCATCGCCAGCGGCTACCTCTACGCCCAGGGTATCGACCTGTTGGCCTGCGAGTAGCGGACCACCGCGCCGACCGTCAGGGCTCTCCGCCCGGCCCGCCGCTGGTCCCCAGGTCGTTCCGGGTCCCATCGATGTCGTTCCAGGCCGGATCGGGGTCCCCCGCGTCGACGCAGGGGGACGTCGCGCTGATCCGGCGGCCGCTATCGACCAGCTCGGGGTCGACGTGCAGGATGTCGGCGCCCTCCACCGGCCCGCACCCGTCGGTGCACTGGTCCGCGTCGACCTCCCAGAAGTTGGTGTACGCGATCTCGGCCTCGCCCTGAACCGCGACCGCGCCCCCGGTGAAGATGGCGTTGCGCACCGTCACGACGTCGGTGGTGAGGATGCCGGTGGCGCCCTCCCCCATCACGAAGGTGGGGTTGTAGAGCGCGACGGGGACGTGGGCCTGCACGTGCACGCCGGCCCCCTCGGCGAAGAAGCGGGGGTTGTGGAAGGTCGCGCCGCCGCCGTCGACCAGCACCTCCACCGGGAGGTCGGAGCCGAGCGTGTCGGTGAACTCGGTCCGGTTGACGGTCAACGCGCCGTCCGTCACCCGGATCGCCGCCGCGCCGCCGTTGTCGCGCACCCATCCACGATCGAGCGTCAGCCCGCCGCCGTCGAGCCGGATGACGGCGTCGACCGCGTTGGTGTCGCGGAAGTAGACCTGCTCGGCGAGGACCTCGGCGTCCTCCACCACCAGGGCGGCCGTGCCGTTGAGGAGCGAGAACCCGGACAGCGACACGGTGGCGCCCCGGACGGTGATGGACGGGCACGTGCCGTCGCCGTCGATCCAGGTGGTGTCGCCGCCGGCGCTGGACACGAGGGAGAGGTCCGTCTCCACCACCAGACACGCGACGTACCACGACGGACACACGCCGATGACCGTTCCGGGCGTCGCGGCGTCCACGGCGGGCTGGATGTCGGTGTAGTCGACCGCCTCGCCGACCGGGCAGACGTAGACGTCGAAGGGGTACGGGTCGGTGTCGGTGTCGGTGTCGGCGTCGCTGTCGCTGTCGCTGTCGCTGTCGCTGTCGCTGTCGGCGTCGGCGTCGGCGTCGGGGACACAGAGGCCGTCGACGTCGAACGCGCTCCCCGGGGGGCACGCCGGCTCCGCACAGGCGAGGAGGAGCGTGATCACCCTCACATCCGATCGAGCACGGTGAGGCCGAGCACCGTTGCGCCGTGCCGGAGCACCCGGCGAGAGGCCTCGACCAGGGCCAGCCGCGCCGCGCGGTCGTCCCCACCGGTCAGCACCGAGAGCTCATGGTAGAACCGGTTGAATCGGGTCGCGACTTCGTACAGGTGGTCACACAGGAGGTTGGGCCGGTAGCTGGACAGGGCACCACTCACCGCCTCGGGGTAGCGTGCCAGGGCCAGCAGCAACGCGCGCTCGGCCGGGTGACCGACCCGCAGCGCGTTCAGGTCGGGCGGCTCGCCGGCTTTGGCGAGCAGGGATGCGCAGCGGGCGTGGCTGTAGAGCAGGTAGGGCGCGGTGTTGCCGTCGAGCGCGAGCATCCGGTCCCACTGGAAGGTGACGTTGGTCTGCGGGTGCTGGGAGAGGTCGGCGTACCGGATGGCGCCCACGCCGATGGCCTCGGCGATGGCGGCCCGATCGGCCTCGGGCAGGTCCGGGGACTTGCTGTCCACCACTGCGCGCGCGCGCGCGACCGCCTCGTCGAGCAGGTCCACGAGGCGAATCACGTTGCCCTGGCGGGTCGACATCGCCCCTTCGGGGAGCACCAGCATGCCGAACCAGGCGTGCTGCAGCTCGATGGCGATGCCCCAGCGCCGCGCCACCGCGAACAA
>JAYVAS010000597.1:0-3791 GCA_043750895.1 Pseudomonadota bacterium | reverse complement strand
TGCCCTCGGAGCCCGCTTGGCCGACGCGACCGTTCAGCTCACCCCCGCCGAGACCATCGACCGCGGCTTCACCCTCCGCGCCGTGCTGTCTGGGGCGCTGATCGGCTCGGCGCTGTCCTTGTGCAACGTCTACCTCGGGCTGAAGATCGGCTGGGGCATGAACATGGGGATCACCAGCGCGCTCCTCGCCTACGGCGCGTGGCGCACGTGGGGGCTGGTGGCCAAGGGCGGGCGACCGTTCGGGATCCTCGAAAACAACGTGCAGCAGTGTGGGGCGTCGGCGGCGGCGGCCATCGCGTCGTCCGGACTGGTGGCGCCGATCCCGGCGCTGACGATGCTCACCGGTCAGACCCTCCCCTACCCGCTGCTCGTCGCGTGGGTGCTCTCGGTCGGCCTGGTCGGAGTGGTCGCGGCGGTGTTGGTGCGACGGCAACTGCTCTCGGCCGGCCTTGCTTTTCCCAGCGGCGTGGCCACCGGCCACACCCTCCGGGAGATGTACGCCCAGGGCGACGAGGCCATGATCCGGGTGCGCATGCTGCTGGCGGGCGGCGTCGCCGGCGTGGCGAGCAAGCTCGTGAACGTCCTGCTCAAGCCGGCCAACCTGATGATTCCGGGGAGCTTCGGGGCGGGCGGAAAGGTCGCGACCGGCTACTCGCTCGCCAACCTCACCTTCTCCTTCGAGCCCTCGCTGCTGATGATGGCGACCGGCGGCATCATCGGTCTCCGGGCGAGCCTCTCGATGCTGGTGGGATCGTTGTTCGCGTGGGGATGGCTCGCCCCGTACGCGCTCGAGGCCGGATGGATGGAGCCCGGCCCCGCCGATCCGACCAAGGCCTGGTTCTCGTCGAGCGTGAAGTGGATGCTCTGGCCCGGCGTGGCCATGATGGTGACCGCGTCCTTGACGTCCTTCGCGATGACCGGGCGGGCGATGTTCGCGGGCTGGGGCCGCGCCACCGGCGAAGCCGCGGACCCGACCGACGTACCCCGCCCGCGGGTGCTGCTCGCGATCGCGGTGGTGGTGCTGCTGTCCACCGTGCTCCAGGTGTGGCTCTTCGACGTCCAGATCTGGCTCGCGGCCCTGGGGGTGTTCGCGTCCTTCGTCCTCGCCATCGTGGCCGGGCGCGTATCCGGGGAGACCGGGGTCACCCCCGTCGGCGCGATGGGGAAGGTGACCCAACTCGGCTTCGGACTCCTGGATCCGAGCAACGTGGCCTCGAACCTGATGGCCGCCAACGTCACCGGCGGGGCGGCGAGCCAGTGCGCCGAGCTGCTTCACGACATGAAGACGGGCGAGATGCTGGGCAGCTGGCCACGGCACCTCGCTGTCTCCCAGTCGGTGGGCGTCGTGGGCGGGGCGCTGGTCGGGTCGGCGGCGTACCTGGTGTTGATCCCGGACCCGAAGAACCAACTGTTGACCGAGGAGTGGGCCGCCCCGTCGGTGGCCACCTGGAAGGCAGTCGCCGAGGTGTTCCAGAAGGGCGTCTCGGCCATGCCCCCGATGGCGCTGGAGGCGATGATGATCGGCGCCATCGTCGGGCTCCTCCTCGCGGTGGCCGGGCGGCTGGCGCCCCGTAAGGTGGCGATGTGGATCCCGAGCCCGGTCGGCCTCGGGCTGGCGTTCACGATCCAGGCCTACACCATCCTCTCCTTCGTCATCGGCGCCACGGTCTTCGCCGTGATCCAACGTTTCGCCCCGCGGTGGCACGAGCGCTTCGGCATCGTGCTGTGCGCCGGGATCATCGCGGGGGAGAGCCTGGCCGGGGTCTCGGACGCGTTCTGGAAGATGTTCGGGAGCTGATTCCGGAGTTCACCGTGGCTCAGCCGCCTTCCCGACTCGACTCCACTTCGAGCAGGAGCGTCTGCAGCTCGGCACCGAGCACGAGATCATCGTGGACGCCGAAGACCTGCCGGCGCAGCCGTCCCCGCGCGTCGATGAGGATCGTCGTGGGCGTCCCGCGCATCTTGTAGGCCCGCATCGTCTGCGGGATGGCCTCGCCTCCCGGGTCGGGCGCATCCACCCCCACCGGGAACTGCACGCGGTACTCGTGGAGAAACGCCCGAAGCGACGCGACCCCCATCCCGTCGTGGTGTTCGAAGACGGTGTGCAAGCCGACGACGACGAGCGGTGCTCCCTTGAACACCTCGGCTACCCGCTGCGCCTGCGGGATGGCGGTCGACACGCAAGCCGGGCAGAGCATCTGGAACGCATGGAGCATCACGACGCGGCCACGGAGCCCCTCGAGGCTGAGCGGCTCCAGCGTGTTCAGCCACTCCGTCGTCTTCCAGGGGGGAGCGAGGGTGTTGGGGGTCAGCATCCGACATCACCGCGTGGAACGTGCCATATCTTAGGAGTCCTAAGCTGTCAAGCACCCGCTTGCGGCGCCGCAAGTACCGAAGTCCGGGCTGTACGGGTGGAGCGCTCCGCCGCGTCCTCCGGTATCCTCCCTCCATGCTCCTCCTCGCGCTCGCGCTCGCGTGCACCCCCGACAAGCCCGCGAAGGACGGCACGGCGCCCGACTCCGACCCCGCCACCTCGCCGGAGACCATCCCCGGCGACGACACGGCGCCCCCCGCCGACCCCGCCCCCGTGCGCCTGAACGAGGCCCTGGCCGACAATCACGGCGGTCTCGAAGACGGCGACGGCGATCACGTCGACTGGATCGAGCTCTTCAACGCGGGGGACGTCGCGGTGGACCTCACCGGCTACCACCTCTCCGACGACCCCGGCGCGCCCGAAGCGTGGACCTTCCCCGCCGTCACCCTCGATCCCTCCGGCTTTCTGGTCATCTACGCCTCCGGCAAGGGGGACAAGGGCCCCGCCGGAGAGCTGCACACCCCCTTCAAGCTCGATGCCGCAGGGGAGACTCTGTTGTTGAGCGACCAAGCCGGGGCCGAAGTGTCTCGCCTCGCATTCGCCGCCCTCGCGGAAGACCGCGCCTACGGACTCTCCCAGCCCGTCACCGAGGTGCACCCCCTGGGCGAGGCGCGCGCCACCACCGCCGCTCCGACCGGAGACTGGACCGCGTCGGCGTTCGACGACGCCGCGTGGACCGTCACCCCACTCCCCGCCGGCTACGACGGCACCGCCGGCACCGGTCCCGAGGAGAACGTCGCCCTCTTCCGACCCACCACCCAATCCTCGGACGGCTACGGTTACACCGGCGCTCAGGCCACCGACGGTGAGTTGTCCACCTTCTCCCACACCGGAGACGCCGACCTGAACCCCTATTGGGAGGTCGATTTGGGTGGCGAGTTCTCCATCTCCTCCGTCTCGATCTACAACCGGCGCGAGTGCTGCCCCGAGCGCCTCTACAACGTCGCCGTGAGCGTCGCGCACGGCGGCGCCACCGTCTACACCTCGGAGGTGCTCAACCCGGTCGCGGAGGGCTCCACACCCAGCGCCCCGAGCGACCCGCTCACCGTGTCCGGGGCGTGGACCGGCGACCACGTCCGCGTCTCCAAAACCGCCGTCAACGGCGCGTACTCGTCCGAATGGATGTCGATGGCCGAGGTGGTGGTGATGGCTGCTCCCGCCGCGCCGTACGCCGACGACCTGGCCACCGTGCTTCCCGACGCCACCGGGGCCCTCTACCTTCGCCTGCCCTTCACCGGCGCCACCGCCGACCGCGCCACCGTCACCCTCACCGTGGACGACGGCGCCATCGTGTGGATCGACGGGGTGGAGGTCGCGCGCCTGCACGTGGACGCCACCGGCACCGTCGAGGCCCACCAGGCCGGCGCCCCCGAGACGCTGACCGTGGACGCCGACCTCACCGGGCCGGGGGAACACG
>JAYVAS010000596.1:0-3281 GCA_043750895.1 Pseudomonadota bacterium | reverse complement strand
TGGCTGCTTCGTCGACGGCCGGGCCGGCTCCGCCCTGCTTGGCTGGTCGGTGCGGCGCTGCTCCTGGTGGCGGCTGACGCTTCCGATCCGGTCCCGGCGGACGCGCGGGGTGCGTCCCACACCGTCGAGGGGGGCTTCGCCGGCGGGAGCTACCAGACCTGCAGCGGGGCGCGAAACTGGGGCGGAGCGGGGGCGATGTACCGCTACACCACGCCCATCAGCGAACAGACCGACCTCACGGTCGCGGGCGGCGCCTTCGGCGGCGCGGACGGCACCGATCCCTTCTTTGGCGGTCGGGGTGAGATCGGGTTGGAGCACCGGTGGGCGGGCGGTGCGCTCGGGGTGGTGGGGGGTGCACTCCGGCGCGACGGGGCCTTCCGCCCGCCGGTGTTGCCCACGGGGCGGCTCCGGCTCGGACCCCGCGACATGGTATTCCTGGACGGCAACCTCTTCGCGATGGGGCCGACCCCCATCCCCGGCTCGCTGGTCGAGGTCGGTGCCGGCATCGCCTTCCCGCGCCTCGGCAACCAGTGGGAGCCGTTCCGGGTGCGCGCCGGCTTCTCGCTGTCCGGCTTCTACCTGTCGCCCACCGTCCCCCTCGGGGACGTCGGCAACCTCGAGCTGAGCGGCGCGTACGGCGACCCCGATACCTGGGGCGTGTCGACCCTGGTGCGGGTCCACTTCCCCGCGGGGGGCTAAGGGCCCGCCGCGGTGGCGGTCGGGCCGGTCAGCCCCAGGTCGCCATCTTCGCCTGGAGGCCCTGATCGAGCGCGTCGAGGAACGCCTCGGTGCTCAAGTAGGGTTGGGTGGCGGAGATGAGGATCGCGAGGTCCTTCGTCATCCGGCCCGACTCGACCGTCTCCACGCAGACCTCCTCCAGCGCGGTGGCGAAGCGCACCACGTCGGGCGTACCGTCGAACTCGCCACGGTACTTGAGGCCCTGGGTCCACGCGAAGATCGACGCGATGGGGTTCGTGGACGTCGGGCGGCCCTTCTGGTGCTCACGGTAGTGACGGGTGACCGTTCCGTGGGCGGCCTCGGCCTCGACCGTCTTGCCATCGGGGGTCAGCAGCACCGAGGTCATGAGCCCGAGGCTCCCGAAGCCCTGGGCCACGGTGTCCGACTGGACGTCGCCGTCGTAGTTCTTGCAGGCCCACACGAAGCCGCCGTCCCACTTGAGCGCGGACGCCACCATGTCGTCGATGAGGCGGTGCTCGTAGACGATGCCCTTGGCCTTGTAGATCTCGGCGAACTCGTTGTCGAAGACCTGCTGGAAGAGGTCCTTGAAGCGCCCGTCGTAGCGCTTGAGGATGGTGTTCTTGGTGGACAGGTACACCGGCCAGCCGCGGGCCGCGCCGTAGTTGAGGCAGCTCCGAGCGAAGCCGATGATCGACGCGTCCAGGTTGTACATCCCCATCGCGACGCCGCTCTCCTTGAAGTCGTACACCTTGTGGGTGACGGGCGCGCCGCCGTCGGCGGGGGTGAAGGTCATGGTGAGGGTGCCGGCCCCGGGCACCAGGAAGTCGGTGGCGCGGTACTGGTCGCCGAAGGCGTGCCGACCGATGACGATCGGGCGGGTCCAGCCGGGGACGAGGCGCGGCACGTTCTTGCAGATGATCGGCTCGCGGAAGATGGTGCCGCCGATGATGTTGCGGATGGTCCCGTTGGGGGACTTCCACATCTCCTTGAGGTTGAACTCCTTCACCCGCGCTTCGTCGGGGGTGATGGTCGCGCATTTCACGGCCACCCCGTACTGCTTGGTGGCGTTGGCCGATTCGATCGTGACCTGGTCGTTGGTCTGGTCGCGGTACTCGATGCCGAGGTCGAAGTACTTGAGGTCGATGTCCAGGTAGGGAAGGATCAGCTTGTCCTTGATGAACTGCCAGATGATCCGGGTCATCTCGTCTCCGTCCATCTCCACCACGGGCGTCTTCACCTTGATCTTGGCCATCGAGTGCTCCTGAAAAATCGGGAGCCCGCGCTAACCGGAAACGGCGGGGCGGGCTTGCGGACCGCCGGTGGTCAGGGCCGGCGCGCCGACAACAGCAGCAGACGCGCCTCGGTGTAGGAGAGGAGCCAGCGGTCCACGGCGCGCACCCGGCCGGCGGCGTGGTCGGCGCGCATCTGCGCCGTGAGCCAGGCGGCGAGGTCCGAACCATCCCACCCGTCGAGCAGGTCGGCCGCGACGTCCACGCGGTCGCGGTGCCAGGGCTCCCCCTCCCACATCTCCCTGCCGATCACCCCGGTGGCGTCCGGGAGCGCCTCGAGGAGCGGCCGGAGCGCGTCCAGGCCGGCGGGGCCCGGTTCGGGGAATCCGAGCCGGCGGAGCCCGGCGAGGAGGGCAGGGAGCCCGAGGAGGGCGCCCCCACCGATCAGGACGGCGCGACGGTTCATGGTTCCCCGCGGATGAGGTCGTCGGCGATGCGGAGCGCGAGGGCGACGATGGTGAGGGTGGGGTTGGCGATGCCCGTGGTGGCGAAGACCGAGCTGCCGCCCACCCAGAGGTTGGGGGCGCTGTGGACGCGGCAGCGGGCGTCGACCACGCCGCGGGTGGGGTCGGCCGCCATCCGGGTGGTGCCCATGTGGTGGCACCCCCCGACGATCTGCTTCCAGGCCGGTCGGGTGAGCGGCTGGAGCCGCCCGAGACCGGCGATCGCGAGGGTGCGGGCCAGCTCCCGCGTACCTTCGACGAGCGTGCGCTCGGTGCGCTCGTCGATCCGCCAGTCCAACACCACCCGGCGCATCCCTCCGGCGTCCCGGTCTTCCCCCAGCGTGACCCGACTCTCCCGGTTGGGCGCGACCTCCACCCGGCCCACCACCTCCAGCAGCGCGGTGTTCACCTCCCGACCGTCCAGGGCGCCGAGGGCGCCGACCGCGTCGGTCATACAAGCGAGCGCGGGGTCGGGCGGGTCGTCCACGGGGCGCAGCTCGGCGGAGTACCGAAGCAGCCCCTCCCGCTCCAGGAAGGCGTCGGTGGCCTGGAGGTAGGCGTGGGTGGCGCCGAGCTTGCTGTCCAGCCAGCCGAGCCAGGGCTTGAGGCTGGTGCGTCGGGGCGACTGGAGGATCACCCGGGCGCAGGGCTTCACCTCGGGATGGTCGGCGAAGTAGCGGCCGACGAGGTCGTGGTCGTTGCCGAGCCCGCCGGGGCGGTCCGCGTCCGAGGCGAGCAGCAGGCGGGCGTTCTCGATGCCGCCGCAGGCCAGGACGTAGCGGCGGGCGTGCACGGTCCACGGGCCGGCCGGTCCGGCGACCTCCACGTGGGTGACCCGCGCGGGATCGCT
>JAYVAS010000595.1:0-3571 GCA_043750895.1 Pseudomonadota bacterium | reverse complement strand
GAATGGTACGACCGACCTGTGGCTCGACCTGTCCGCGTTTCTCGCCTCCATCGGGGTCACCCGGGTGCGAGGGCGCACGGTGCTGTGCGACAAGTCCGGCAACTTCCGCTTCCGCCCTGGGATCCAGACCTACGGGAACGACGTGGAGACGCCGGACGCTCCGATCGCGATCACCACGGGCACCGGCACCGCCTACGTTTCCACCCTCGTGCGCAACTTCGTGGACTTCGACCCGACGGTGTCGGGGAACGGCCTGATCGGGACCAAGGCTGGCTTCCGGCTCGGCGTGCTCTACTCGAGCACCGACGCGACGGTGAGCCGGGGCGACGTCATCCTCGAACTCTACATCGACGCGTAGGCGACGCCGTGCGCACCATCGTCCGGGACCTGGACGGCACGCTGCTCACGCGGGGTGGGCACGGGTACGCGGACGCCGCGGTCCCGCCCACGGGTTCGCTGGAGTTCTTGAAGGGGCGCGGGCTCGCGCGCGACTGGTCGCCATCGATGCCGAGGGCGCCAGGCCTGAACGGCGGCGGAGCGCCGCCGCCGGCGTCGACGAAGTCGGGGCTGTCGATCGCGCTCCGCGAGGACGCGCCGTCGCAGGAGGAGGTGGCCGCGCCCGGAGGCACCCTCGACCAGGTGAGTGTGGCGTTCAACAACGCCCGGTGGGCGGCCGGAACGACCGGGGACAAGTGGGCAGTGTACCAGGGGCCGGATGGCTACATCCGCCTCATGGCTTGGAGCGAAGGGCGTCCGTGGGAGGAGGTGTATGTCAGCGCGGACCGGGGGCTCGTCGTGTCCGACCTGAACCAGGCACTGGACCCGCTGCCCACCGCGAGGCCGGCGCTCGCCGTGATCAGCGGGGCCGCGGCGGGCGGGCGGACTGCGGTGATCCTGGCCTGGTTTCGTCCCGACCTGGATGTCGCAGTCGTCGAGTTGACCCGCACCTGGTCGGCGTTCTTTGGACGTTACCTCCTGCACGAACCGGTCGAGTACCGGATCTCCAACAGCGCCGGGACCTTCGACGAGCAGGAGCAACCGAACCTGTCCCTGGTCGCCTGTCAGACGGGCGAGGTGTACCTCGCGTGGGCCAGGGGCAGTGGGTTGGAGTGGATCCGGTCGTCGTCAGCCGGGGATTGGGAGTCGGCGACCGTACAGACGGTTCCCGAGTCGCGTGAGTGCCGTTTCCCGACCCTGGCGTGCAGCGGAGTCTTCACCGACGGCGGGCCGGTGGTGTTGCTCGCGTGGAAGGCCACGGCCGGCACGCTCGACAACATCGCTTGTATCGCTGGCTGGGTGGGTGTAAAAGGCCGGGACGACCTGGAGGGGGCAGGGACACCGACGGAGGTGACCGCCTATGGTCGTGGTGACGGCGTGAGCGGCCGCGACCCCTGCGCCTGGGCCTCCCCCTCGGGGACCTTCTTCATCGGGTTCAATTGGGTTGGGGATGTGGCTGGGGTTCTCACCAACGACATCTGGGTGGCATCGGCCTCGGCGGCGCAGGTCACGACGGGCACGTTCGGCGCGCCGGAGCTGGTCTCTTCCTACCATCGTTCCGGGCGCACCGAGGACGGAGACATCGTGGCCGCGAACTTCGTGTCGGGGTCGGCCACCGACACGTTCAGCGTGGTGACGTGGGAGGAGGGGCCCCTAAAGGAGAACGGTGGTGCCACGGCCCCGTTCTGCCGTGAGATCTATCTCGCCACGGCGCGGGTCAGCGAGCCGAACGTTTGGACCCAGTGGGGCGAGGAGACGAACGCAACCGCCGCATTCATCCCCACCGACGAGTTGGATCCGGCCACCCAACAGGGGCAGTACCCGTGCGTGGTGCTCAGCGACACGGCGATTCGGGATGGGGAGCCGATGGCGGCGCTCTCCCTGTTCTGGATTCTCGGGCAGGACGCCGAGCCCGCGTCCATTCGCTTGTTGCAGGGCGATGTCGATGACGCGTGATCTGCTGCTCTGTTGCCTGCTCGCGGGAGGCTGCGTCGACCCAGGCACTGCCAAGCCCGACCCGGAGGATTCCCGCCCGACCCCGGTGGGCACCGACTCGCAGTCCACCACCAGCGACTCCGTGACGCGGCCGACCGACACCGCGGAAACGACGGGGGAGCCGCCGTGCCCGGACAAGAAAGGCTTGTACTCGGTCTTCAAGGACCGGGATGGTGACGGGTTCGGGGACCTGTACCAACACGAGGCCGCGTGCGAGGGAGACCCCCCGCCCCCGGGTTGGGTGACCGACTCCACCGACTGCGACGACACCCGCGCCGACGTCCACCCCGGCGCGGTGGACGGCACCGACAACGACGTGGATGAGGACTGTGACGGCATGGCCAACTGCGGGCTTGGTCGCATCTACAAGGGGGACCTGACCTTCACCGGGGACTCGGCACCGGACGACATGGCGGCGTTCTGTGCGTCGTACGAGATGCTGGACGGCGACGTCTACGTCGCCGACACCAACACCCTGACCGACTTCAGCCCGCTCTCCTGCCTGTGTGAGGTCTGCTGGAGCTGCGGCTACTTCAGCGGCGGATACTTCCGCATCTCGAACGCCCCCAACCTCGCCAGCTTCCACGGGCTGGAGTCGTTGAAGCGCGTCGGTTACATCGCCTTCTCGGGAACCAGCATTCGGGACCTCGCTGGCCTCGAGCGCCTTGAGTACGCAGGGGGGCTCTCCACCGGGACCGAGACCACCTCGTTTCGTGGCGTCGACTCCCTCAGGTGGGTCCCCTCGATCACACTGCGTGGGGACACCGTCCGGTCCCTGGAGGGCTTGGAGGCGGTTGACACCGTCAGGAGCCTCTACATCGACCTCCCCGCGGTCGAGAGCTTCGTGGGCCTGGACAACTTGGAGGCACTCGACGGCGGGTTGTCGATCGATTTCCACGGCCGCGAGGTGAGCCCCGGCTTCGCGCGCCTCGTCAGCTTGGGAGAGATGAACGGTGCCGGGCGGCTCGAGGTCACCAACGCGGTGAGCCTCCGGGGCCTCGAGACCATTGAGCGACTCGACTACGCCCACCTCGGCGGCGACTCTCTCCTGAACCTGGACGGCCTCGGCTCGCTCGAGACCGTCGATGACCTTTCCGCCTCCGGACCCAACCTCCAGAACATCGACGGATTGTCGGGGTTGACGATGGTGGGTCAGGAGGTGTCGGTGACCCAGACGGAGGTCCTCGCGGACCTCGACGGGTTCTGGAGCCTGCGGGAGGCGGGCGGGATCTACATCACCGACAACGCGTCCCTGGTCTCCGTGGCCGGCCTGCGCAACGTCGAGTCCGTCGACACCCTCGTCATCCAGAACAACCCCAACCTTCCCGACGCTGAGGTCGAGGCCCTGATCCGCGCCATCGGCGAGGCAAACATCGGCACCCTCGATGTACGGGACAACGGGGGGTAGGGGATTTCCTCGTGGCCCGCACCCTGCGCCCCGCGGCGTTAGTCGTTCCCCCATGGCCCGCCCGGTCCGGTTCCTGTTCGGCTTCTTCTGCAGCCTCTGGCTGCACGGGGGCCTGTTCGGGCTGTTGCTGATGGCCGCCCCGTGGCTGGCGCTGTTGGACCCGTCGCTCGC
>JAYVAS010000594.1:0-2503 GCA_043750895.1 Pseudomonadota bacterium | reverse complement strand
TGTCGGCATCGGCGAGGAGCACCCCCCGCTCGATGACGTTCTCCAGCTCGCGGATGTTCCCCGGCCACGACCAGGACATCAACAGGGCCATGGCTTCGGGCTCGGCGTCGTTGACGCGCTTCCCGAGGCGCTCGTTGAAGCGGTGCAGGAAGTGTTCCACCAGGAGGGGGATGTCTTCCCGCCGCTCGCGGAGCGCGGGCAGGCGGATCTGGATGACGTTGAGCCGGTAGTAGAGGTCCTCGCGGAACTTGCCCTGGGCGACGGCGGCCGCCAGGTCCACGTTGGTGGCGGCGATGACCCGCGCGTCCACCGAGATTGGACGGGTGCCGCCCACCCTATCGATCGTACGCTCCTGGAGCGCGCGGAGCAGCTTGACCTGCATCTCTCGCGGGAGCTCGCCGACCTCGTCGAGGAGCAGGGTGCCCTTGTCGGCCAGCTCGAACTTGCCGGGTTTGGTGGTGACCGCGCCGGTGAACGCGCCCTTCTCGTAGCCGAACAGCTCGCTCTCGAAGAGGTTCTCGGGGATCGCCCCGCAGTTCACGGTGATGAACGGCGCCTCCCGCCGCGCCGAGTTCATGTGCAGGGCGCGGGCGACCAGCTCCTTGCCGGTACCGCTCTCCCCGTTGATGAGCACCGTCGTCGGACTGTCGGCGACCTTCTCCACCAGCAGGTACACCCGCTGCATGGACGGGGTGGTCCCGATGATGTCGAAGCGGCCCTTCCCGTCCTCGCGCCAGCTCGGATCCTCCTGGAGCGACCGCCGCCGGGCCCGCTCCACCCGCAGCGCCTTGTCGACCGCCGAGCGCAGCTCGTCGAGGTCGAAGGGTTTGGTGATGTAGTCGTGGGCGCCAAGCTTCAGCGCCTCCACTGCGGAGTCCACCGTGCCGTGGGCGGTGATCAGGATCACCGGCAGGCCCGGGTGGTTCTCCACCGCGTAGGTCAGCAGCTCCAGCCCGCCGATCCCCGGCATCTTGAGGTCGCTGATGACCAGGTCCCAGGGCGAGCTGTCGAGGAGGGCGATCGCGCCCCCGCCGTCCGATGCCGTCTCGACCTCGAAGCCGTCACGCACGAGGTGGGCCTGGAGCACCTTTCGGATGGAGGGTTCGTCGTCGACGACGAGCACACGCGGACGCATTGAACCCCCTTTAGCACGCGCTCAACGGGCCTTTGCAATCGCTCGACTAAATTGCCCCACTCGTACGTTAACGTTGCTGCCCGGAGGCTTGATGCGTTCGTTCTGGTCCCCTGTACTCGCCCTCATGCTGGTCTCGTTCTCTGCTTGGGCCGCCGTCGGGGCCGGGAAGCCGGCGCAGGACTTCACCCTGCGTGACACCAACAACGCCACCCAGAGCCTGTCGATGTACAAGGGCAAGGTGGTGCTCATGAACTTCTGGGCGACCTGGTGTGGGCCGTGCCAGGTCGAGATGCCCCACCTCCAGAAGATGTACACCGAGCTCGGGCCGCAGGGCTTCGTGGTGCTGGGCATCTCGGCCGACGACGCCAAGACCACCTCGATGGTGAAGCCGCTCGCCAAGAACAAGGGCCTGACCTACCCCGTGCTGCTCGACATCCAATCAGCCGTGGTCTCGCAGTACAACCCCTCGAAGACGCTCCCCTACAACGTCCTCGTCGACCGCTCGGGGAACGTGGCCAGCGTGCACTCCGGCTACAACGCCGGGGACGAAGTGACGCTGCGGAAGGCCGTCGAGGCCCTTCTCGCCGCGGCCCCGTGACCCGTGGTGGTGATCCTCGTCGCCGTCGTTGGTATCGCTGGGGCCCAGGAGCAGGCGTCCCCGAGCCCTCAGCCCGGTCAGCCGACCATCCAGGTGCCGCCCGACGCCGCGGGCCCGCCCGGGTTGACCCTCGCGGGCGGCGCCGTCAGCGGTACGGAGGACTTCCGCTTCCGCTACTACCGCGTCGATGATCGGCTCCCGGACTTCGAGGATCGCCGGATCCTCGACTATGCCGAGGCCGTCGAGCGGCTGGACCTCACCGGGGGCAACGCCCGGTTGTCGGTGAACCTCCGCGGAGACGCGGTCGGGCTCTTCCTCAACCGGTACATCCTCGACGGGACGCTCTACCACGAGCGCGACCTGTACCAGCTCGGGGTGACGAGCCCGTTCCCGGACGCCCTGTTCGTGCTCGAGAAGATCAACGTCCGCTCGCGGTCGCAGCACCTGGTCGTCGACGTCGGGGACACCTACGCCGCGTACGGGCGCGGGCTCGTCCTCAACGTGGTGAAGAACACCGACATCGACGTGGACACGTCGATCCGAGGCCTGAAGGCGCAGGTCACCACCGGTGACTGGGAGGTGGGCGCTCTCACCGGCGTGACCAACCCGCAACAGGTGGCCCTGGAGAACCCGAACGTCGGGATCCGGCCCGACCTCAACCACGTGATCACCGCTGCCCGGGTCGCGCGCTACGGTGTCGGCCCGTTGAACGTGGCGGCGCAGGGCGCGCTGTTCCAGTTCCGGGACAGCCTGGTCTACGCCGGCGAGGG
>JAYVAS010000593.1:0-12958 GCA_043750895.1 Pseudomonadota bacterium | reverse complement strand
AGGATAGCCCGCCTCATCCGCGCCGCGGGCCCCCGATCAGGCCCGGACCACGCTGTCGAACGTCGTGCCGCGCAACGAGCGCCACGTCTGCCGCGCGTCGTACATCACGTGCGCGCCGGCCTGGATTCCTGCCACGGCGTGCTGCAACCAACCCGGGTTCCAGAACTGACCCTCGACCAGCTCGTGCTCGGGGTCGATGAGGCCCGTCTCCACCGCCAGCTTGTGCAGGCGCGTGTGCGGGTAGATGCGGATGGGCTGCATCATCAGCAGGGTGAAGAGGCGGAGATGGGGACCGAGCTCCATCCGGGCGTGGGTCAGGAACTTCAGGATGGCCCAGAGGGAACGGGCGTCCTCTCCCGGGGAGTTCAGGAAGAAGCTGTACTCCACGTCCATGCCGTGCTTCTTGGCGACCTGAACGGTGTAGAGCATGTCCTCGTGGCGGAAGTTCTTGTCGAGGTTCTTGAGCATCCGGTCGTCGACGTGGTCCGGGGAGAACGAGAGCAGGCCGCAGCCGGCCTTCTTCAGCCACACCATCAGCTCGTCGGGGAGGGTGTTCTTGTGCTCGTTGAACCAGGCCGACCACTGCAACTCGAGCTTGCGGTCGACGATCTCCTTGCAGATCGCGATCGCGTGCGACGGCGGGATGTTGAAGATCTGGTCGCACATGAACATCTGACGGACGCCGTACTCCTTGTTGAGCGCCTCGATCTCGTCGACGACGTCCTTGGGGTCCCGCATGCGCACGCGGTGGCCGAGCAGGTAGGTGTCCGAGCAGTGGATGCAGTGCAGGGAGCAGCCGCGCTTGGCCTGCACGCCCACCGAGACGAAGCTGGACTGGAGGTAGGGTTCGGCGGGGACGAGGTCCCGGCGCGGGTGCTTGAGGTTCTTCCAGTCCTCCCCCGGGGGGGTGCCGGTGAAGGCGACCGCGCCGTCGGGCTTCCGGTAGTAGATGCCCTTGATGCGCTGCGGCTCGTCGAGGGTGTCGAGCAGGTCGCGGAAGCGGTGCTCGCCCTCTCCCCAGAGCCCGATGTCGATGTCCGGGAGGCGCTTCATGAAGGTCTCGCTGTAGAGCGAGAAGGCCGTGCCCCCGGCGACGATCTTGACGTTGGGGCAGATCCGTTTGATGAGCTCGATCGCCTTGGCCTGGGGCTCGAAGTCGTCGGTGTGGAGGTGGGGCATGCCCACCTTCATGTTGCGCAGGGAGATGCCGATGACCTCGGGCCCGAACGCGCGCAGCTTCTGCTCGAGGGCCTCGTAGGGTGCCTCGCGGAAGAGGTTCACGTCGAAGATGTCGACCTCGTGCTCGTCGAGGTGGGCGGCGAGGTAGGCCAGACCCAGGGGGTAGACCAGCTCCATGTCGAGAGCGGTGAAGGCTTGAACGAGGAGGACGCGCATGGAGCCACCTTAGCGTGACGAGCCGATCCGTCGATGTGGGCGAGGGTACGACATCGGTGGGCGGCGGGCGTAGTTGAGCGTCAGCGGTTCCGTGGGATCGGCGTCGGCATCCCATCGGGGAACTCGAGCAGCTCCCAGACCACGAACAGACGGGAGGGGACGGTCGGTTCGGCGGCGACGCCGATGGCGGCGTGGGAGCAGGTGCGGCAGAGCAGGTTCAGGCGGTGGGCCGGCGAGTCCAGCAGGCGCTCCCACGCTTCGGCGGCGGTGTCCCCGGCGGCGACGTCCTCGTGGTGGCGGGCGTGGGGCGTGTAGGTGGCGCCGGCCATGGCGGGGACCCCGGGGCATCGGGGGGTGGTGTGGGCGACCTCGCCGGTGGAGGCCAGGCAGGTGGCGTGGGCGCGTGCGAGGGGCTCGAACGCGCCGTAGACCGGGAGCGGCGGCAGGCCGTTGCGGGCGCGCAGGGCGGTGAGCTCGGCGTAGAGGGTGCGTTGGGCGTCGAAGAGGTCGGGGATACGGGCGGCCCCGGGGAGGGGGCTCGGGGGCGGGGGGGCCTGGTCCGCGTAGACCGAGAAGAGCAGCTCCACCCGGTCCTGATCGACCACCTCGATGCGGTACTCGCCCGGGACGTGGAAGACGTCGATCCAGCGGGACTTGCCGGGTACGATGGACATCTCCACCACCCCGCCGTCGGGCTGACCGACGATCAGGCGCGGCTCGATCGCGCGGTCCACGCGCAGGGAGATGCCCGCGTCGAGCGCGACGTCGCGGGGCAAGGCGTCCATCTCGATGCGACGCCAGGCCCAGCCCAGCACCCACCAGCGTCGGCCGTCGGGCAGGTCCCGCCAGGCCCAGGCGACGTCCACGGGAGCGCCGCGCGGCACGGCATCGAGCAGCGCCGCCGGCGGTTCCGTCCCGCCTCCGATCACCCGCACGAAGTGGGCGTCCCCGGGGTAGCCGGCGCGGCCGAGCGCGACCCGGACCGCCGTGGGGGCCAGCCGCGCGTCGGGGGTGGTGGCGACCGAGGCCAGCTCCTCGGCGGCGGCCTGGAGCCCCTTGTCGGTGCGCGCATCGGGGCCGAGGGTGGGGAGCGGGGCGCCCTGGCGGAAGGCGACGCTGGGGACGGCGTCCACCCGGAAGGCGACGGTGGGTGGCGGCGGAGCGGGGCGGGTGCACGCGGCGAGGAGGAGGATCAGCACGGGAGCGGCGCGTAGCCCGGCTCGGGGGGAGGGGCGAGGGGGCGGCGTTGCGGTTCGCCGGCCAGGCGATTCTATCCTAAATATTGCAAAAATACTGTCTGAGTCATTTCTAATCTGGTGCGTTTCGTGGAGAGTCGTGTCGCTCTGCAGTCGTGTCCCGTCCGTGCGCTGGCCTTCCCCCACCCCTCGACTCGGATCCCGAACATGCGAAATCTCCTCGTCACCGCCTCCTGCCTCTTCACCGTCGGGTGCGCTGCGGAGCCCGTCCCGACGCCGCTGGACGTCTCAGCCAAGGCCTCCACGGTCACCTCCTGTTCGGTGCGCGGCTCCGCCGGCGACATCGTCTTCGACACCGACCTCGGCGGGTTCATTTCGGGGGCGCCGGCGTTTTCCGGCGGGACCGCCTACATCGGCCAGTTTGAAGGCGGAACCACGTTCTTCGCGATCGGAGACGACGGTCGGGTCCTGCAGAGCGCCAACATCGGCTACTCGGTGGAGTCCTCGCCCGCGGTCAGTCCGGACGGCTCGGTGGTCTATGTCAACACCGTGAACCAGAATGGGTTTGACCTCCCGGCCGACACGCTCTCCGACGGGGTGACGGCAGTCTGGGAGGGCCTCGGGGCCCAGGCGCTGGATGCCGGGACGCTCGCGTTGGTGGGAGCGGTCGGCTTCGCCAACCCCAGCGCGGATGGCTCGCCCGCGGTCAGCTCCGACGGGAGTTCGGTCTATGTCGGGAGCGTCCAGGGTCCGGATGCGCTGCCTGAGCAGGTATGGAGCTTCGCCGGCCGGTCCCTGGACTTGAACTGGGACTACGACTCGCCCGGTTGGAGCTATTCCTCCCCCGTGCTCGACTCCCGCCAGAACCTGTACATGGGGTCGGAGGAGGCCGGCACCGTGATGGAGGTCGGCCACTTCTACTCGTTGACCATGAACGGGCGGAAGCGTTGGTCCCTCGAAACCGTGGGCTCGGCGGACGGGGGCCCCGCCATCTACACCAAGAACGCCCGGACCTGGCTCCTGGTGCGCACCTCCCTCGGCCACTTGCTCAAGGTGAGCGACAAGGGTGTGACGCGCTGGGAGGTCGACCTCAACACCTACGGGTGGGGGGTGCCGGTGCTGGGGGCCAGCAACGGGCTGATCTACGTGACGACGACCTACCCCGTCGACTCCACGCTGGAATCCAACCCGATGAGGCTGCTGGCTCTAAGCGAGCGCGACGGCTCGCTGCAGTGGGAGTTCCCGATCAGCAACGGCAACGCGTCGACGCCGGTGGTCGGGGATCGCGCCGTGTACGTGGTCGATGTGGATGGCACGGTCGTCGCGGTGGACAAGAACACCGGTGCCGAGCTCTGGTCGACCCCGACGGGGCACCCTTCGTACGTGGGATACGCGGGCCTCAACGCGTGCGGGGCCCTGCAGTTCGGTTCGACTGACGGTCATTATGTCTCGGTGCAGACCGAGTCGACCGGCATGGACACCACGTCCGACTGCCCAACCTACCGGTGTGACTACGGCCGGACCGGCAACCAGTTCTGAACCGGAAGGGGGCGGGGTCCGCCGCGTCGTGTCCGAGGGGTGCGCCGAGTCGCTCGGCGATTCCGTGGGGTTCGATTGGGGGAGCTTCGGGGCCCCGCGAGCGGTGGGTCAGCCGTCCTCGGTAGGGGACCTGTTCATCGCCTCGTTATATGCGATTGTCGGGACCGATTTGGGGACGATCGCCGAGCTCGAGGCGGCCCTGGATCCCCTGGAGTTGGTCGCGGCTGACCTCGCGACGGCGCGCGACTTGTGGAACCTGGACGCCGAGGACCCGGCGGCCCGGTTCTGGTTTGGGTGGCTGACGGAGCGGGTCGACCTCGTCGCCCTGCGTGACCCCGACGAATCCGGAGCACGGATGGGCTATTTGTCGGGATTGGTGAACGTTTACCTGACCTGGCCGGCGACGGGCGCGGACGGGTTGGAACCGACCGTGGCGTCGGTGCTGAATCATGAGGCGAGCCACGAATTCGCGCCCGATCACATCGGCACCGATGAGTTCCCGTACGACGCCGACGCCTCCGGCGCCTACGCCGTCGGTGCGCGTTGGCTCTACGAATGGATGGCGCGGAACCTCGACAGCGCCGCCGCCAAATGCCCCCTGCTGGTGGACGAGCTGAGCGACACCTGCGTACAGATTGCGGACGATGAGGGGTTCGCGCCCTGCCAAGGCGGCTTGGTGTGCGACACCCAGGCCGACGATCGTTGACCGCCCCTCACGCGACGCCGCGACCCACCCTCGCGGCGAGACCCCCCATCGGCGTCGCGCCACGCGTACCCCGCCACCCCTACGACCGCCTCCCCTCCCCCACGTCGATGAACGGCACCGGCGGCATCCCCGCCACGGGCACCAACACCGCTCCCCCGAGCGCCGGGGCGCCGTCCTTGAGCCGCGGCGTCTCGGGGTAGAGCTCGGCCACCCGGGCCGCCATCGTCGCGTCCACCCGCTCCGGGTGGAGCTGCCGGAAGCCGTGCGCGCGGACCGACTGGACCTGCGCACCGGCGCACCAACGATCCGCCGGGCAGGCGCGGCAGCGCAGCGACTTGGCCCGATACAGGTCGTGGATGTAGTGGTCCACCAAGGCGTCGATGGCGAGCTCGCCCTGCTCGTGGAACTGTCGCGCATCGAGCCGGCGAAGCGGCCGCTCCAGGGTCGCACCCGGACAGAGGCACGCGGGCGCATTCTGGGCGCGGCACGCGCCGTAGGCGGTGAAGAAGGCGGCCCAGTCGGGATCCAACGCGGCCTCGGCCATGGTGGCGTGGGTGGGGACGTGGAAGATCACCGCCGCGGGCACCCGGTGGGTGAGGAGCCACGCGCACACCTCGGCGGAGAGGTGGACCTCGACGTCGTCGGACGCTCCGGCGCGCGGGGGGGGCGTTGCGGGGGGGCTCCCCCCGCCCCCAGAAAAGAACGCTTCGAGGTGCGCGACGGTCGTGAGCACCCGCCGGGAGCCGGGGGGGAGCGGCCGGCAGGCATCGTCGGTGGCGACGTAGTAGAGGGGCCCCTCGCCGGTGGGGGCGGCGCCCTCCACGCCGAGCCAGCGGGTGCCGGGGGGGCGGGCGGCGGCGAGGTCCAGGTGGCTGCCGATCCACCAGACCTCGAAGCGGGCTTCGTTCTGGGTGGTGACGTGCGCGTCCAACGCCGAGCAGAAGGGCTCGATGAAGCAGTGGGGGCAACGGCGCGGGTCGCGGCAGTCGATGGGGGTGCCGGCGTCGAGGTACCTGCGGAACTGCACCCGTCGGCCGCCCACTTCGTCCAGCATCTTGTGGGGGTCCTGGATCAGCTCCTCCATGTCCTCGAGGTGGGACAGGGGGAAGCGATTGGTCCAGATGTGGAAGTCGGGGCGACGGGCGAGGCGGAAGACCTTGCGGAGGTCCTCGGCGTGGGCGTCGACGTCGTAGAAGAGGGTGTCGCGGTTGTCGAAGGCGACGCCCTGGGGGATGACGTGGAGGAGGTCGAACTCCTTGACGCCCACCCGCGCGCAGAGGGCGACGATGGCCTCGAGGTGGCGCACGTTCTCGCGGTTGATGCACACGTCGACGTTGACGACGACCCTGCCCGAGCGCTGGGCGCGCATCATCGCTTTCATCAGGCTTTGGAAGCCGTTCTTGGTGCGGGTGAGCCGGTCGTGCAGCTCGGGGGTGTGGCCGTGCAGGGAGAAGGTGATCTCGTCCAAGCCCGCGGCCACGGCGGCGTCGAAGAAGGCCTTGTCGGCGTAGCGCACGCCGTTGGTGACGGTCTGGACCCAGCGGTAGCCGGCGGACTTGGCGTAGGCGACACACGCGGCGAAGCGGGGGTGGATGGACGCCTCGCCGCCGCTCACCACGATGCGGGTGGCGTTCTTCTCGACGCGGCCCCGGTCGATCTCGACGCAGATGTCCTCGAAGGCGAGGATGCGCCCATCCTGGGCCTCGGCATCGAGGCAGAACACACACTTGGAGTTGCAGGCGGCGGTGAGCCGCACCCAGTGTTTGATCTCGTTGGCCACCGCTTCGTGCTCCATCGTGCGCTCGAGCGCTTCGACGGCGGGGGCGGTGACGGGAGAGGTCATCGGGGGAGGGTAGCGCGGATCAGGGTGGCGGCGGTGGAGGGCCGGCTACGGATCGGCGGGCTGTGGGCGGGGTTTCAGTTCGATGCCGAGGCCAACCGAGACCATGAGCCAGCCGCGGACCCCATCGGGGCCGACGTCGAGCTCGGGATCGGCGGTGGCCGTGAGCCGAAGCGCCTCGCCGGCCTTGATACCGACCCCGAGCGGCGCGGCCCCAAAGCCGTACCAATCCCTGGATGCGGTGGTGCTGACCATGCCGAGCCGGGCGCCGACGACGAACCTCACCGGCAGGTCGTCGGCCCAGACGCCCAGCTCCGTTGCAGCGTAAAGGCCCCCACCCCGGGTGCCGACCGCCACGTCGAGGAGGATGCCGTCCGACACGAGACCGAGGTGGCCGAGCAGCTGGCCGTCTCGGAGCGGCCGGCCTCGCTCTGGCGGGGGGAGCACGGCGAGGCCGCCGCTCACGCCGAGCCTCGTCCGCGGGGGCTCGATGTCGGGCTCGATGCGGAAGAGCACCCGGAGGTCGAAGGTGCTGGGCATGGGGATGCCGGCCGCGTCGAACACGGCTGAGAAGCGGTAGCGCATGGCCCCCGCCACGGCCGCGGCGCGAAACGGCTCGGGGCAGGACGTGGGCGTGGCGGACGTGGGCACGCCGTGGGCGTTGACGACGATACGAACCACACAGGGGTAGTCGCCGGGCGGTAGCAGCTTCGCCTCCCTGGGCATCTTGATCGGCGCGCTGTAGGTGATGGTCGGCTTTCCGACCGGTGCGTCTCCCGCGTCGATGTCGTCCATGCGTCCCTCCGGGCCGGCGTTCTACCACACCGTCGCCACGGGGGGGCGCCGGGGACCCGGGCCAGCGGTTCGCGGTTCCGGCATCGTGGTAGTCCTCGCGATGTCCCTGACCCTCCCGACCCCCGGTGACGGCACCCTCGCGGCCCTCCGGACCCGCTACCTTCGCCGTACGGCACGGCTGCTCCTGGAGCCGCCTTCTGGTCCGCCGTGGCTGGTCGCCGCCCACGCCTCGGTACGCGACGCCCTCGCGGGCGTGCTCACCCGGTCTGCCGGTGATTTCTACGGCGCCCTGCTGTTGCCACAGGTGGGGGGGCCGATCCACGCCGGGGATCTCGGGGAGGCCATCCCCCAGCTGCTCACCGAGCTGGCGCGGCGGCGGGTGCTCGGGCCCGAGGGGGTGTGGTGGCACGGACCGGTGCGCCGCCTGGTGTCGCCGGTGCTGGGGGTGGTCAACGACTTCGGGGTGGAGCGCGCGGGGATGGTGTTTCACGATGGAGAGGTGGAGGTGGCGCCGGGAGAGATCTGGCCGCTCGACGGCGCCGGGGCGCGGGTGTTCCACCCCATGCGGCAGGGGGGGTGGTTCGCCGAGGTGGACAACAATCCGCTCGCGACGGTCGAGGCCCACCCCGACAAGGAGGGCAACGCCCTCTCGTTGGGGACGGCGTCGGTGGCGGAGTGGGTGGCGGCGCTGGACGCGGCGCGCGCGCTCATCCGGACCGCGCTGCCGGCCCTGGCCGACGAACACCGTTCGCTCCTGGCGATGGTGGTGCCGGTGGGCGGGCCGATGGAGCGCTCGTTGTCAGCCTCGTACCAGGAGGTGATTGGGCTCGTGTACGTGTCCCTGCACCCGTCGCCGCTGAAGATGGCGGAGGCGTTGGTTCACGAGGTGCAGCACAACAAGCTGAACCTGGTCGCGCACGTGGACCCGCTGTTGGTGGACGGGGGGGCGGGTCTCTACCCGTCGCCGGTGCGGCCGGACCCGCGCCCGTTGTGGGGGGTGATGCTGGCCGTGCACGCGTTCCTGCCGGTGGCGGCGATGTTCCGGGCGCTCGCCGAGCAAGGGCATCCGCTAGCGGCGACGGAGGGGTTCCGGGTGCGGTTTCGCGAGGTGCTCGACGTGAACCACGATGGCATGGCGGTGGTGCGGGAACACGCGCGGCCGACGGAGCTGGGGGCGCGGCTGGTGGCCGAGATGGATCGGCTGGAGACGGAGCAGTGGGGGTGGGGGTAGTCAGTCCTCGCAGACCGTGAGGCTGACGTTGGCTCGGTCGTTGGCGCGGTCGCACTCGTCGGGGTCGGCGCCGTCGACCTGGAGGACCTGTTCTTCGCCCCAGTCGGCGAGCGAGACGGTCAGCGCGACGCCGGCCGCGGCGGTGTGGGCGGGGATGGCGTCTGGCACCACGACCGAGGCCACCTCTCGCCAGGCGTCGCCCGTTCGTGTCCAGAGCCGGACCACGGCCCCGGCCTGGGCGTCGTGGCTGCCGGCGTTGGCCACCTGCACCGCGAGGTGGACCGACCCGTCGGTGCAGTCTTCGGCGCAGATGTCGGTGGCGACCACGGAGAGGTCGGGGTGGTCCCCATCGTGTGCCGGTTGGGCCCGCCAGGCGTTGTAGGTCTCCCAGGCGTTGAAAGGGAAGGCGGGGACCGTGCCGTCGTCGTTCACCGACACCACGTCGTAGGCCCGTTGGTTCCAGACGGGGCGGGTCCGGGCCCACCGTCCGCTCGCGGCGCCATAGACCCGGAGCACCGAGGCCCCGCCTTCGCGTTCAGCCCCGGTGACGACCAGCTCAGCGCTGCCGTCCAGGTCCACGTCGGCGACCTGGACGGCGGTGAGGACCTCGTTGGGTTGGATCGAGGGATCGGACCAGTACACGGTCCCGTCGCGGCCGTTCACGATGCGGAGACCCAAGGTATCGTACCAGATCACCTCGTAGGCGCCGTCGGCGTCGAGGTCGGCCATCGAGCAGCTCGCGGTTCCCACCGCGCTGTCCCAGACGGAGACCACACCCCCGTCGAGCCCGATCAGGCGGGCTTCGTAGCCAGTGTCCGTCATGAACGCGGCGCAGATCTCCGGGGTGCCGTCCCCGGTGGCGTCCCCGATGGAGGGGAGGTTTGCGATCATGGACGTGCCGTCGGCGCCGTCGAAGGGGAGCGACCAGAGGACGGTACCGGCCGCATCGGTGAGGACGAGCGCGTACCCCGTGGCCAGGACCACCACCGGCTCGGGGTTCGCGGCGATCCCGATTTGGGTCAGGGACACGGAGAAGGGCCACAGGATCTCGGCCCCGGAGCTGTAGCGGATGCCCTCGCTGGTGAGCAGATCGAGGCCGCCGTCTGTGTCCAGATCGGTGGCGTAGGGTGTGTTCTTCTGCCCGACTGCGCCTGCAAACGCCTCGATCGCCGGCATCGGCGACTCCCACCAGCCAGAGTCGATCGCGATGGTGAGGCCGCCCGCCGCGTTGGACCTGGCGACGTGGACGGTGCCGGTACACCGAGTCCAGGGATCGGAGGATGCACTCCACCGATCGGCCTCCAACTCCAGGAGGCCGATGGCAGTCTGGTCGTGGTCGCATGGGGTCCCGCCTACCTTGGTGATGTACATTGGGACCGCGAGTAGGCGACTTCCCAACACGACCGATGCAGCTGCGTCGAGCTCATCGTCGGCGTCAATCCAGCTGTCGTCCCAGCGCCTCAGGCCGGTCGCGCCGTCCATCGTTGCCAGGTGCTGCGTGCTATCGTGCACCGTACCCACGAGCACGGATCCGTCGATCACGTTGGCCCAGTTGCTCCAACGAGTCTGGGAATCTAGTTCCCACTCGATGGCCGCGGACATTCCAGCACGAACCGGCGAGCATGTTTCCAGCAAACCGGCCGTCGGTGTTGCGACGTCCAGCGACGAGCATGCAGGCGGCGATTCAGGTCCGGAATCTGTGCCATCTGACGGTCGCGTGCCACCTGGGGAAGCGACGGGCGCCTCAGAGGTGAGCCGGTACTCTGAGCAGGCCATGAAGAGTGGAAAGGCGCGAGCGAGCACCCGCCGTGCGAGGGGCATGACGCCCTAGATCGGGCAGGCGGCGATTGTGTACGAATTGCAGTCGAGCCCCGGGAAACTATCCGAGGAATCCCCACACACGTCGTAGTCAGCTCCGCCATAAACCGTATCGATCGCCGCCCCACCGAAGACGACATCGTCCTCGGTTCCCCCATCCATGATGTCCCCGCCCGGCCCACCACACATCTGATCGTCGTCGGCGTCGCCGTACATCGTGTCCACCCCGTCGCCCCCTTGCATCTTGTCGTCTCCGTAGTCGCCGGTGAGGGTATCGTCGCCGTCCCCGCCGATCAGGATGTCGTTGGCGACGTTGCCGTCGATCACGTCGTCGCCGTCGCCGCCGATGCAGGTGTCGTCGCCGGCGCCTCCGGAGATGTAGTCGGCGCCCGCGAGGCCCGAGATCGTGTCGTTGTCCCCTTCGCCCGAGAGGCTGTCTTCGTTGGTCGTGGCACCCGACCCGGTGATGGTGTCCGCGCCGCCGTCGCCCTGGACGTCGGCCTTGGTGCATTCGAGGTCGCGTCCGTCCCCGCGGAGGTCGATGTCGTCGGCGTAGTCCGTGCCGAGCACATTGACGAAGACGTCGCTCTGGGGGTCGCACGCGTCGTCGTGGGCGAGCGCGCAGCAGAACGAGCCGCCGTCCGCTGCGACCCCCCACGCATCGAACTGGGTGTCCGAGTACGAGACCGCGTGGATGGATCCTCCGGCGGTCCCGCCATTGGCGGCCAACGTGCACGTGATGGCGTCTGCCGCCCCGTTGACGACGCAGATGTCGTTCGCCCCACCACCGTCACACGTCGCGGTCGCGTAGAGGCCGGGACAGGCGGCGTGGGCCTCGCGTGAGGCGAGCGCGCCGAGGGCGAGGGTCAGGGAGAGCCTACGAGAGAGAGAGAGAGAGACATCCGACCTCCAGAAGTTACCATGCTTTTCCGGCGCTGAACGCCGACCCTTTGCGCCGCGCACCGTGCGCGATCTGTGAACAGTGTATGGGGAAACCGGGGTTGATGTTGTAGTTTGAACTACTGAACATGGGCCTCGCTCGCTTCGGTCGGGAGGGGTAGTCAGCCCTCGCAGACCGTGAGGCTGACGTTGGCTCGGTCGTTGGCGCGGTCGCACTCGTCGAGGTCGGCACCGTCCACCTGGAGGACGACGAGTGAGCGGTCCGGCGCCCCGAGCATCGATCACCTTCTCAGGCGGCCGTCCGCCCGACCGATGTGAGGATTGCCGACCGTGGGCCCCTGATCTCCTCGGGTTGCGATTGGAGACCAGCGAACTCCCCGGGTGCCGACATGAGGAACGCCTTCCGTAACGCCGCAGACGCCATCGCAGCCTCCCAGGTCGAGGTTCACTATGCGCGTGTCGGGCCGCGCGCCGCGTCCATCGACGCCGCGGAGCGCTCGGCGTATCTGCGGTCCTGCCGCGACCACATCGCGCACCTGCAGAGCGCCGTCACCCACGACATGCCCGACCTCTTCGTCCAGTACACGCTCTGGCGGGCAGGCGTGCGCTGCGAGGGTCGGATCTCGGTCGAGGCGCTCGTGGCGGAGCTCGCGTGTCTGCGACACGCGCTCATCGCCAACCTCCGTGAAGACCAGGGACGCCTCGCGGTCGAGATCGTCGACAAGGCCATCGCGGAGGTCGCCGTGGACCCCGTCGCCGAAAGCGTGCTGAGGGACTCGCCGCAAGCCGAACTCGCCGACGCCTACCTCAACGCGCTGCTCGCGGGCGACCGCAGGACCGCCAGCGACCTCATCCGGGCGGCCGTGGAGAACGGACTCCCCGTGGGCGACGTCTACCGCCACGTCCTGGAGCCCTCCCAACATGAGGTCGGTCGGCGGTGGCAGATCAACACGATCACGGTGGCCCAGGAGCACTTCTGCACCGCGGCGACCCAGCTGGTGATGTCTCAGCTCTACGACCGCCTGGCGCCAGACGAGCCCAACGGGCTCACGATCGTGGCGACGGGCGCCCAGGGCGATCTGCACGAGGTCGGCGTCCGAATGGTGGCGGACTTCTTCGAGATGGCTGGGTGGACGAGCATCTACCTCGGCACGAGCACGCCCGCCGACGCCGTGATCGCGTCCGTGCGGACCCACGACGCGAACGTCCTCGCTGTCTCCGCGACGCTGACCAATCAACTGGAGGAAGTCCAGGAGCTCATCGACTCACTCCGGGCGCAGCCGGACCTTCGAGGGGTGAAGGTGCTGGTGGGAGGTCCCCCGTTCACGAAGAACCCCGAATTGTATCGGAGCGTCGGCGCCGACGGCTACGCGACCAACGGTGACCGGGCGGTGACTGCGGGCGCCGAGCTGATGTCGGCGACCCGGTGAGGCCCTCCTGGCAAGCCTCGTTCGGCTCGACGGTCCATGGCATCGTCACGGGCATCCTCTCGAACGACGCCGAGGAGGTGTTTCCAATCGAGCCCGGCAACGCTTGGA
>JAYVAS010000592.1:0-2414 GCA_043750895.1 Pseudomonadota bacterium | reverse complement strand
CCCGGGCCGTCTGACGGCCCGTTTCTCGGACATGCCATTAGGCATGTCCGAGCGGCGCGTGCACTCCAGTCGCCAAGCCTCAGTCAGGTGAGGTGCCGGGTCTCACGGCGCGCGAAGCGATCCCTCGTCGCGTACGCACGCGCCCCGGGCCGTCTGACGGCCCGTTTCTCGGACATGCCATTAGGCATGTCCGAGGGGCGCGTGCACTCCAGTCGCCAAGCCTCAGTCAGGTGAGGTGCCGGGTCCCACGGCGCGCGAAGCGCGTCGTGGGGGCACCTCACGGGATCGGCCCGAACTCGATCGTCCCCTGATTGGGGTCCACCGCAGCCCCAGGCTGGTTCAGGATGAGCGCCGCGGCGGTGACCCCGCCGCCGGCCACGAGCGCCCCGGCGCCGGCCCAGACATACCAGCGGGGGCCCTTCTGCACCTCGACCACCAGCTTCTCGGGGTCGGGTGGATCGAGGAGGAGCCCGGAGAGGACGTCGTTCGATCCCACGTCCAGGGAGAGGATCTGCGAGCCGACCCGATCGGCCCGGATGTCGCCGGTGTCGCTGAGGTAGCTCGCGAGCGTCGGAACCAGGTCGACCAGCGCCGCCACGGGGTCGTCGCCCGCCTCCCCGGTGAGCGCGCGCGAGAAGCTCCCCGACGCGGGTGAGTAGAGCTGGACCGCCACCTGCCCGGTCCCGGTCGAACCGGCCACCACCACCGCCGTCGTGCCGACGTACTGGCCCACGGCCCGGTAGAGATCGCGCGTCTGCCGAGAGCGCGCCGCCGGCTCGGCCGCCGCGTCGCCGAGGGACCGCTCGTCCAGCGTCGCGTCGAGCTTCCGCGCGTCCCCCGAGGACGCCGTGAAGGTCTCGAACACCGAATTGCCGAGGTCATCCCGGACCAGCACGTAGTGCTCTCCCGGCGGCAGCTTCACGTACACCTGGGGCGTCTTCCCGATGTTGCGGCCGTCGATCCAGACCTGGGCGTCTCGGCTCGCCGTGACCGAGATCTCGGCGGGCTCCTCGGCCTGAGCTTCCGTCCGGGCTTCGTTGAACAGCGCCACGACGTCCGGCGGGTAGCTGACCTCGTTCAGCTCACGCGTGGGGTCGAGCACCGCCGAGCGCCGGAACGTGCGCCGCGCTGCCTCCTCGTTGCCCATCCCCACGTACGACATGCCCAGGACCATCAGGGCCTCGTGCACATCCCGCGCATCGGTGGACACCGACAGCCCCGCGGTGAGCAGCTTGACCGCCTCGTCCAGCTCCGGGATCGCCTGGTCGGGCTGAGCCCCTTCGTAGAGCACCCGCCCCTTCCGGAGGCGATCCCGACCGACGCCGAGCGCGTAGGTGTCGAGGATGAGCGTCTCGCGGCCGGCGATGCGGCGCGACACCTCGATCGGCGGGAGCGCGTCCGCCTTCCCGGTGGCGTCGAGCGCCGCGGCCATCTTGTCGGCCGCCGCGGCCGAGTCGGCAGGCTTCAGACCGGGGACGTGGACGCCGACGACGAGCAGCTCTGCCCCGTCGGCCGCGAGAGCCGAGGCGCTGAGCCCGGCGATCAGGAGAAGCAACGACATAGAAACGGAAGGTACCACGGCGGGGCGCGCCTGGGGCCGCGCCGCCCCCTGTCCGGTTTCAGGTTAGGCCGCGCCGTGATCGTCTTCGGCATCGACCCGGGTAGTCGCTCCACCGGATGGGGCGTCGTCACGCGCGACGCCGGTCGCTACGTGCTCCTTGCCGGCGGCGCGATTCAGCCGAACCCACGCGGGACGATGCCCGACCGGCTCTGCGAGATCCACGCCCGCCTGGTCGACGCGCTCGGCGAGTGGAAGCCCGCGTGCGTCGCGATCGAGGCCATCTTCGCGCACAAGTCGTCCACGTCGGCCCTGGTGTTGGGGCAGGCGCGCGGGGTCGCGCTGCTCGCGGCGGCCCAGGCCGGGCTCGAGGTGTTCGAGTACAACGCGTCCACGGTAAAGATGTGCGTCGCCGGCAGCGGCGCCGCCACCAAGGAACAGGTCACCCGCATGACGAGCGCGCTTCTGGGCCGCCAGCTCACCGGACCCCACGACGCGGCCGACGCCGCCGCGATCGCCATCGCCCACCACGCCCACGCCGGTCGCCTCGCCGCCCTGGCGCGCCGATGATCGCGCGCCTCTCCGGCAAGCTCGTCACCGTCGACGGCGACGCCGTCATCCTCGACGTGCAGGGCGTCGGCTACGCCGTGTCGGTCCCGGCGCGGCTGGCCGAGACCCTCCGCGTCGACCAGCCCCTGGTGCTCTGGGTCCACACCGCGGTGCGCGAGGACGCCATCACCCTCTACGGCTTCGAGAGCCTCGCCGATCGCGGCGCGTTCGAGCTGGTCATCGGTGTCAGCGGGATCGGGCCGAAGATCGGGCTGTCCTTGTTGTCGGCGCTGGCGGTGCCCGACCT
>JAYVAS010000591.1:0-2075 GCA_043750895.1 Pseudomonadota bacterium | reverse complement strand
TCGAGCATTCTCCTGACCCCCGACAACGATGCCCTGCTGGCCTTCTATCCGCAGGCGTCCGGCAATCGGGACTACGGCTGCGTCCGGATCTTCCGGGCGGCCCTGAACGGATCCCTCCCGTTGGACTGGCTCCCGCTCCAGGGCTGGGAGGGCGGGGAGCTCAGCTACGACGGCGGCACCCACGCGGTGGCACGCCGAACGGCGGTGGAGGTCCACACGTCGTTCATGGACGTCGAGCCGCTGCTCGAGGTGTGGGGCCTGAGCGCGCCGGACGACGCGGCCTGGGAGCCCGCCCTGGACGGCAACGCCGATCCGTCGCTGCTGACCTACGGTCTCAACACCTGGCGGCTCTTCAGCAGCGCCGATTCGCCCACTGGCAACGGCTGGGACACGCCCCCGCCCGCGCTCGTCACCGATACCACGCTGGACGCCCTGGGCATCGAGCTGGCGTGGGACGGCACGAGCGAGGTCTACCAGAGCAACCAGGGGCGGGACCTCGCGGTGTGCCGGGGCTGCGCTCCCGGGGCGCTCGCCGACGGCGCGTTCCTGGACAGCGTGTTCGCCGGTGCCTCGGGCGACTACCGGATGGCGTTCCTCCACGCGCGGGGCCTGTCCGGGAATCGGGCCGCCGCCGATCATCCCTGTCAGGTCTCGATGCTCGCCGGGAGCGCCGGGCTGGCGACCGCCGTTTGGGAGGATCCCAACGGGCTCACCGAACCCGAGGTGTGGATGACCATCGACGGCGCCGCGGGGGACGCCGGCGTCCATCGAGGGCTGCTCCACCTGGACGACGTGAACTCCGACGAGTGGTGTTTCGATGGGTACGACAACGGAAAGTTTGCGGTCGGGAACTACATTTTCGACATTCTTCCCGCAGACACGGTCTGGGACCTCGTCTGTCAGGACTCCTACCTCGTGGGCGGCTACACCCCCTGGTTGACGTGCGACCAGTCCGCCGACGAGTTGGACTCCTTCAACATGCCCGCCGCGGGCATCGGCAGCCTGTGGGACATCGTGGCAGTAGGGAGGGACTACGCGATCGCCGCTGCCTCTCCCGCCGGTCAGCCCGACTTGAGCGTGAGCGGCGGCGGCCTCTGGATCCTCCATCACGACGGCGCCGACGGCGTCACCTACACCCACGTGCCTCCGCCGGCGGCCTTCCCCTCGGTACCGGCGTCCTGCACCGAAGACCTGATGTTCGCCGACGACAACGAGGTGCGCCTCACCGTCGACGAACAGGCGCTCTACGCCGACGCCGGGAGCGGCGCGGTGTCGCTCTACTACACGGTGCGCGACCCCACCTGCGGGGGGGCGTGGCGCATCGACATCCCCGACTACACCGCCGCCAGCCCCGGGGCCCCGTCGTGGACGTGGGTGGCCCCGGCGGCCGCCACCTGCCCCTTCTCCCCCGACAAGATCTACGGGGTGGAGCCCACCCGGGACGGTCGGATCCTCTACGCCTGGGGCGGATCCAGCACCGGGGCCGACGGTGGCGTCTGCCGGGTGGACACCACCTCCGGGGCCACCGAGGTCGCCTTCCCCCCGACGCCCTACCTCAAGATTTACGACGTCCTTGCGCACCCTCACCTGGACGACGTGATCTGGATCGCCGCCGCCGGGAACGAGGTGGAGGCCCATCCGGGCACCGGCGACGGTGGGGTGTACCTCGCGCAGCGAAGGTTCCGGCCGGGGCTTGGGATCTTCCCCACGGGAACCTGGGCGTGGGGCTCTGTCAAGCACGGCTACTACGACCTCGAGGATCGCCGGGTGGTCGACCTCCAGTGGGGAGTCGGGCACGGCGCCTACCCGGGAGAAGACCCGAGCGACCCCGCTCAGGCCCAGATGAGCAACCTCTACGCCACCATGCTCGGGGGCGGCTGGTGGGACGGCGCCTTGGACGTCGAATGATCCTCCTCCTCCTCCTCGGGTGCCCCCCCTCCAAGCCCGACCCCGAGGACTCGACCCCCTCCACCACCGACTCGGCCGACACCGACACCGACACCCCGACCGTGCCCGGCTCGGACCAGGACCGGGACGGCTACGAGACACCCGACGACTGCGACGACCAGGATGCC
>JAYVAS010000590.1:0-6506 GCA_043750895.1 Pseudomonadota bacterium | reverse complement strand
CTCGGGGGTGTGCCCGTGCATCGACAGGGTGACCCGGGTGAGCCCGGCGTCGAGGCAGCGGTCCACGAACGTGTGGCGGAAGAACTTGGTGCCGTTGGTCGCCAGCGTGATGCGCGTGTAGCCGAGGTCCCGGGCGTAGCCGATGGCGTCGAGGATCCACGGGTAGGTGGTGGGTTCGCCGCCCAGAAAGCCGACCGAGCGGGTGCCGCGCGCGTACCAGCGCGCGATCTCGGCCTTCATGTCCTCCCAGGGCATGTATCGGCGCATCTCGGTGGCGGGGAGACCGTCCAGGCAGAACACGCACTTGTTGTTGCAGATCTTGCCGACGTTGATCTCGACGTTGCGGCGCACGTCCCGCCACAGATCGGCGCCGTCGACGGCGAGGGCGGCGGTCTCGGGGGCGGGCATGGGCGAATCATACCCCGGGGACGGCGTCCCCCACCGGCGCCAAACCGTCGGTTCCGTATCGGGCCACGTACGCGCTGAAGACCCCCGCGCAGAGCGCCCGCCAGTGGCACCCGTCGCAGACCGGGGGGTGCGTCCGCCGCCGTTCGGGCGTCCACGAGTAGATGCCGTCCAGCACCACCTTCCCGGGCTGCTCGGCCCACTCCACCGTGACCCGGGGGTTCCAGTAGAGGTCGTTGCTGTACATACGCGCCGGCCCGAGGGCGCAGGCGGGCACGCCGAAGAAGCGGAGGATCAGGTCGGGGCCCGCCGTGGCCACCAACGCGGGCGCCAACGACGCCCAGCGGGTCAGCGGGATGGTGAGGTCGGCGTAGGCGTCCTCTCCGGCGCCCTCGGGGGTGGTGTTGGACAGGATGTGCAGCCCGGCGCCGAGCGAACGGGTGAGCGCCACGGTCTCCTCGAGCCGGTCGACGTTGTGGCGGTTCACCACCGTGTTGAACGACGGGCGGAAGCCCGGACGGGCGCGGGCGTTGTCCACCGCGCGGAGGAGCTTGTCGAAGGAGCCGGGCCGCCGCGTGAGCGGGTCGTGCGTGGCGGCGTCGGGCCCGTGGAGGGAGAACAGGACGTCGTCGAGGTGCGGCATCACCCGCGCGGCGAAACGGGGGTTGGCGAGCCCCGTCCCGATGGTGCCCATGCTGGTGCGCATCCCGAGGCCCTTGGCGGCGGTCACGATGGCCTCGAAGTCAGGGTGGACGGTGGGCTCGCCGCCGGTCAGATGCACGCTGTCGACCCCCCGGGCGGCATGCTCCTTGAGCACCCGAAGCACGCGGCCCAAGGTCACCTCGTAGGGGTGGAAGCGCGCCATTCGGTGCTCCTCGGAGCAGAACACGCAGGCCTCGGGGCAGGTGTAGGTGACGTGCAGCTCGAGCCGCCGCATGCGCTGCCCTGCGGGTCCGATCCAGGGGGTGGGCGCGGGCGCGTCGGTCACCCCGGCAGCGTAGCGTGCCAAGAGGTGGTCTGTTCGACACCTGGACGTTGACTTCGCTGAGCGCCACCCGTAGGGTGCTCGCCATGTTTTTTGCGCTTATCGACGGCATCCTCCGGGACCGCCGCGACATTCCGCTGCTTCGGCTGATCATCGTCCTGCTCCTGGTTCAGGTTCCTGCGGCGGTCGTGCTGTTCCTGGTACCGTCGATCCCCTGGTGGGGAGCGGCGCTCTACCTGGTGGTCACGCTCGCGGGCTTCCTCCCCCCGTTCACGCTGATGCTGCACAACGTGTCCCATCGCAGCGTGTTCCGGCCCCGGTTCAAGTTCCTGATGCCGGTGATCCACTGGGTGGTCGGCCCCTTGTTCGGGCAGAGCCCCGGCACCTACGCCGCGCACCACATCGGGATGCACCACATCGAGGGCAACCTCGCCGCCGACCTCTCCAGCACCCTCCGCTTCCAGCGGGACAGCCTCTGGGACTTCGGTCGGTACCTCGGTCGTTTCTTGTCGGTGGGCCTGGGGGAGCTGCTGTTCTACTTCCGCGCCCGCGGGCGCAGCCGCCTGTTCTACCGAACCCTCGTGGGCGAGCTGAGCTTCTTCGCGGCGATGGGTTTTCTGGTGTGGCTGAACCCCGTGGCGGGGCTGGTCGTCATCGTGATCCCGTGGATCGTGTCGCGCTCGGCGATGATGGCGGGCAACTGGGGCCAGCACGCGTTCATCGACACCGCGCAGCCCGACAACATCTACCGCAACTCGATCACCTGTATCGAGACCGGGTACAACGACCGCTGCTTCAACGACGGCTACCACATCGGGCATCATCTCGAACCGACGCTGCACTGGTCCGAGATGCGGACGTCCTTCGAGCGGGACCGCCCCAAGTACGCGGCCGAGGGCGCGCTGGTCTTCCGCGGCGTCGACTACTTCGCCATCTGGGTGTTGCTGATGGCGAAGCGGTACGACGTGTTGGCGCGGCGGGTGGTGCAGCTCGGGCCCGAGCCGGTGCCGCTGGCCGAGGTGGAGGCGATGCTCCGGCTCCGGACGCGGGCGGCCGTCGCGGCCTGATGCCGACCCCTCAGGTCCGCGCGTTTCGGCGGGCCAGCAGCGCGGGGTAGAGCCGGTTGCACAGGCGGGTGAGGGCGGCGTCGACGGCGGTGGTGGCGGCGAGCACGTCGGCGGGGAGCGTCTCCCGCAGGTGCCGCGCCGTGCTGGCGGCGCCGGCGTCGAGGGCGGCGACATCGGGCGGGTCGTCGAGCGTGCCCACGGCGGTCCGCGCCCGGAACTGGTCGAAGTCCCCCGCCAGGATGAGGTTGGATGGATGGACGCTGCGGTCCACGTCCACCACGAAGCCGGTGTTGTAGAAGGGGGTGGGGGCGAGCACGAACAGGTTGCGGAGGTAGAAGGGCTCTCCGGCGGCCCAGGTGGCGGCGATGTCGTCGCCGATCTGGTCGAAGCTGGTGTACAACGCGGCGAGCTGGTCGGTCCGCCACGGGAGGTAGTAGCCGGGCAGCAGGTTGAGCCGCCGCACGCCGAGGGTGCGCAGGTAGCGGAAGTTCTCGGCGGCCCGGACCGCGGTGGACGGGGCGATGGTCTGGGTGACGACGAACCGGGGCAGCCGGAGCAGGCGGGGCAGTTTCTCCAGCACGACCGCGTGGGAGGCGCCGCCGCGCCGGAGGCCGTCGTGGTCCCGGGCGGTGCCGTCCAGCGACACCGTGACCGTCACGTCGGGGTGCGCCTCGAGCAGCGCGAAGAGGTCGTCGTCGAGGGGGACGGCGTTGGTGGAGAGGTAGACCCGGACCGACGGAGGGGCGTAGGTGATCGCGGCGCGGACCAGGTCAGGGACCAGGAGCGGTTCGCCGCCGAAGAGCTTCAGATCCCCGCCCCCGAATCGTTCGACGAACACGTCGATGGCCCGATGCACGTCGTCCACCGTCAGGTCGGGGAGGCCGTCTTTCACCGTGGGGCAGTAGGCGCAGCGCAGGTTGCAGCGCCGCGTCACCACGAGGATCAGCGAATGGCGCCAACGATCCGGGTGGACGACCGCGTCCGGCTCACCACTGGCCGTGGCTGCCGTGACTGCCATGCGATCCGTGGCTGCCGTGCGACCCGTGTGATCCGTGGGATCCGTGGCTGCCGTGGGATCCGTGGCTGCCGTGGGACCCGTGGCTACAGTGCTGGGCGAGGAGCGTCTCGTACCGTCCCGGCGCGCCCGCGGAGCGGTCCAGGAACGCCGGATCGAGGTCCAGCTCGCCCGCGCTCGCGTGGAGCAGGAGCAGGGACTGGGCGACGTCGTCCCCCGGGGTGGCGGTGGCCTTCTTCTCGTCGGGGAGGAGGAACTCGGCGGCCACCTTCTCCAGCGACGGAAACAGCGCGTCGTCCGGCCCCGCCTTCTTGGCGGGGAACGCGAAACGACCGTCGTTGGAGTCCTTCATACTGCGCCTTCGGAGGGGGGGGCGGTCGGGCCCGGGGCCCAGGGGATTGTACCCGGGCGGGAGCGCTGGATGGTCCAGCGGCGGAAGATCTTTTCCAGGCCGCCGTCGGCGTCGTTGCCCAGCTTGTCGAAGAGGAAGGCCTGCACGCCGTAGAACTCCTGGCACTTCCGGGAGCGCGGCCGTTGCGCGAAGAGGTCGCCGTCGAACTTGTAGTTGTGGAGCGGCTGGATCCCGCAGCTCGGTTTGAACATGCACGTGGAGCAGGCGGGGAGCGCGTCGGTGATCGACGCCACGGCGAGGGCCTTCACCGTGGGGTGGTGCGCGACCTCCGCCCACCCGGAGGCGGCGACGTGGCCCAGGCGAAAGAACTCGTCGCCCATGTGCGCGGTCATGCGGCCTTCGTCGCAGGTGTAGACGGCGCCGTCGTAGTTGTAGGCGAGGGTGGCGGTTCCCGAGCCGACCGGCGATCGGCAGTCGGTGTAGTTCGGGTCGTCGGGGGTGAGGATCTTGGTCAGGAACATCGCGGCCATGCGTTCCTGGATGAACACCCCACGTTGATTGAGCTCGAGGATGTACTCGAATGTATCCTTGTAGAACGCCAGGAACTCCTCCATCGAGTACCCGATCTGGCGCCAGGTGGCGGTCGCGAAGCCGAAGGGGTTGAGCGGCCGGAGGTGGATGCTCTTGATCCCGCGGCGGACGTACTCGTCCACGATCGCCCGCCCGTGCGACAACGATGCCCGCGTGGTGGTCATCAGCGCGTCGACGTGGAACAGGTTGGGGTCCAGGCCCCGGTCGATCCAGGCCTGGTTGAAGCGGTCCATCCAGGCGGTGACCGTGGCGTGGGAGGAGCCCTTCCCGATCCACCCGCGGTTCTGGTCGTGGACCTCGGCCGGGCCGTCCAAGGACGTGCAGAGCATCACGCCGTTGTCCACCAGGAACGCGAGCTTCTCGTCGTCCATATAGGTGAGGTTGGAGACGACCGAGAGGAGCAGCTCCTTGCTCTCGTACCGGTTCTTCTCGCGCGCGTACTCGGTGATGAAGCGGATGACCGGGAAGTTGACCGTGGGCTCGCCGCCCTGAAACTCGAAGTTCACCACCGGCGACGGGCTCTGGAACGCGAAGTCCACGACCTGACGGGCGGTGGCGAGGGACATGTCGGTGTCCACCCGGTCCATGTCGGTGCGCGACGCGTGGCAGTACTTGCAGGCGTGGTTGCAGCGCAGGGTGGCGACGACGACGTGGAGATGGGGACCGCTCCCGAGGAAGCCCCGTTTACGACGGACGCGTGCGACGGCCTTGTCGACGTCGATCCAGCCCTTCAGGAAGCCCTTACGCGCGAGCTCGGCGTGCAGGGGCTCGGATTCGTCGAGCTTGCCCTGGTAGAAGCGGTCGAACTCGTCGCGGCTCAGGAGATGCCATTCGCCGGTGTCGGTGGTGATCAGCACCCGGGGGCCGATGGCGCCGTAGCGGAAGTACCCGACCCGGGTGCCGTCGTAGGCCGCCGGGTCGACCGTGAGGTTGGTGGTGAGGCTCACGCGTTGCGCTCACGGATCGTCTGATGCAGGGCGTGGTTGGCAAGCTCGTCCGCGGCGCGCTCTCTCAGGTGGGGTGGGACGTCGCCGAGGGTGACGAGGATGTCCGCTTCCGTCTCGGTGACGGTCACGGCGCCCAGGCCCGAGAACCGCGCCGCCGCCGTGCGCACCGCCCCCGCCTGGTAGAGGGAGCGATGGAACCGGACGACGACCGTGTCATCCATTGGTTTCCCACGGGACGGGGATCTCGAGCTCGGCGTCCTTCATCTCCTCGGCGTCCAGCTCGGCGAGCAGCTTGTCGATGGTGGAGGGGGCGTCGACCGCGAAGAACGCCTTCGCCATGATGAACTCACGAATACGGGCGTTGCTCGTACCGATGTTCTTTCTGAGGGCCTGGTTGAGGAGCTCGTTCTGGAACTCGCCGGCCAGGGCGTCGAGGGTGGCGGCGTCGCAGTCGCCCTTGCTGCGGAGCACGACCTCGACCTTCCGATCGGCGGGGCGGTCGAGCCATACGTAGCAGCGGTCCACGAAGAGGTAGGCGGCTCCGTAGACGACATCGAGGTCGTACACGGATTCGTCGAGGGTGAAGGAGACCCGGCGCGCGGGGACGTCCACGGTCATGCGTGGCCGGGCGTGAGGCGGGCGGAGGCGACGCGCATCGAGTCGGGGTGGGCCGCCACGCGGAGCCCGTGGGGGTCGAGGGCGGCGAGCGCCGCGAGATCGCTGGACTCGTTGTCCCCGACGATCGCGGCGAGCCGGGTCAGGGCCCGGCCGAGGGACTCGTCCATCGGGCTTTCACCGTTGCCGCCGTCCATCACGATGAAGTCGATGAGCCCCGTGGCGGCGGGGCCCCGCGGCGCGCCCTCCCGCAGCGAGAGGTCCACCCGGGCGGCGCGGCCATCCTCGTGGACGAGGTTGACGGTGATCGCGCCTTCGACGGCGGGCCACAGCCGCACGATCGACCAGCCGAGCCCGATCGGGCCGCCGGGACCGAGGGGGGCGACCAGCCACCAGGGGCCGCCGCCGTCGTCGGCCTCCGACAGATCGGCCGCAGTGGTGGGGGTGCCGGCGTGGGCGAGGCGCGGAACCCCGACGGCGACGGCGCCGAAGGCGGCGAGGCGCAGGAAGTCGCGGCGGTCGTTCATCC
>JAYVAS010000589.1:0-3686 GCA_043750895.1 Pseudomonadota bacterium | reverse complement strand
GCGGGCGACACGGGGGACTGATCCGCCAGGGCTAAAGCTCCAACGGGCCGTTTCCGATCCCTGCTGTACTCGGGAACCCACCCGGGAAGGAGGTAACATGGCCCGCTTTCCCTACTTCTACGTGTTTGCCGCGCTCACCGGTGTCGCCTGTCAACCGGTGGACGGCGCCGATCACTCCCCAGTCGACGGCGAAGACGCCGGCGTGTCCGGTTCCGACGACTTCGTCGGCGCCGTGGCCGGTGGTGGCGAGGAGGTCACCCTCACCGTGTCCATGGACGCGACCCCCGGCGTGCTCGTGGCGGTCGTGGTCCGGCCCAATCCGAACGGCTTCGATCAGCTGCTGCTCTCGGCCCCCATGGTCGACGGCGAAGCCAGCCTCCGGCTCCCCGAGGCCGCCTTCGCGGCTGGCGAGTGGAAGGTGGCGTTGCGCAGCGTCGCCGCCAATGGTCGGCCGGGTCCCTACCTCGACGTCGCCCCGACGAGCCTCGTCTACAGCCCCGTTTCGACCCCCGAGCTCGACGCGGGCTGGTGGGTCCGCCCCGTCGACCCGGAGGCGCCGATGTACGGCGTCGAGAGTGGACTTTCGGTGGGCACCCGCCTCCGGTCCGTGTCCGTGGGCGTGATCAACGGGGAGATCGCCGAAGACCTCACCGAGACCGCCTTCGAGATCGGCTACGTCGTGCAGATGGCCGGCCGTGAGTATGCGGTCAGCTCCGATCAGTGGGCGGTCGAGGACACCCTGTTCACCGCGGGCGTGCAGGGCCGTCCGGTCGATTCCGCGAACAGCGGCCCCCCGGTGTTCGTGGGCTACTGGGCGATGGCCTACCTCGACGACGACGGGGTCGAGGGGTTCGACGCCCACGCCGACACCATCGTCGGCCAGGCCTGCGTGGACGGCAAGCGGGTCGGGCTCGGTTGGCGGGCCCCGCCGATGACGCTGGTGCAGGCGAACGGCTTCCTCAGCAGCGGTGCGCATCCGGGCTGGACGCCGGTGCGGGCCGCCGAGTTCGGCGCTTCCCCGCTCGCGCCCGACGCCCCGGTTCGGATGGAAGCGGTCTGCGGCGCCTCCGAAGAAGAGGGTTGATTCACCCTGCGAGGAGCGTGCGGTCGACGAGCCAGTAGAGGCCGGCGGCTGCCACCAGCAGGGAGAGCGCCGGCACCGCGCGGGTGCGCCACCAGGGGGCGCGCCCGAGCAGGAGCAGCAGCGGCAGCGTGGCGGTGACCAGGGCCGCCTGTCCGAGCTCGACGCCGCCGTTGAACGCAGCGAGGGCCAGCACCAGGGCTCCCCGCGGCAGCCCCAGCTCGGTGAGCAGACCGGCGAAACCGAAGCCGTGGATCAGGCCCAGCGTGAAGGTGGTCGCCACCCGGCGTTTGGTTGTCGGCTTCCACAGGTTCTCGACGCCGACGAACACGATGCTGGCCGCGATCGCCGCTTCGACCAGGGTGGAGGGCAGGGTGATCAGGCCCAGGGCGGCGGCGGTCAGCGTGATCGAGTGGGCCACGGTGAAGCCGGTGACGATGAAGAGCATCTCCTTGAGCCGCGTGGCGACGAGGAGCAGGCCGAACAGGAAGGCGAGGTGGTCGTAGCCGGTCCAGATGTGTTCGACGCCCAGGCCGAGGAAACGTCGGGCCACCTGCCACGGGCCGGGCGGGGCCGACACTTCGACCACGTGGGCGGATTGGTCGAGGACGCCGACCGGGGCGCCGTCCACCTCCACGTACACACGGTGCCCAGCCGGGAGCCCGGTGACGTAGGCGGCGTCGATCTCCATCTTGTCGCCGGGACACGCCACGCTGCTCCGAATCTCGATCCCGTCCGCTTCCACCATGCCGAACCGGGGTTCGTCGAGGGTGCAGTCCGCGCCTGCCGATCGTACGCGAAGCTGGTCGGTGGTGGCGGCAGCGAGCAGGACCCGTGCGGCGTCGAGATCGGCGAGCGGCGCGAAGCCCTCCAGCTCGGGGCGCGCGAAGGTGAGGACGATCTCCCCGGTCTCCACCCGGAGCACCGAGATGCCCGGGCGGTGGGCCGATGCCAGGGGGATGAGGAGCAGGCTCAACAGCAAGAGGACTCCGCGCGAGAACGGTACGCCCCAGCTATTACCCTCGGATCGGGGCCAAGGAGCGCGCCGTCACCATCCCTTCTCCCTTTGGGAGAAGGTGGCGCGAGGCGCCGGATGAGGGTGAGCGGTCCGCGTGGTCTCGGCCGTTGGATCCCGCCACCTCGGGTTAGGCCAGCGCATGGTGCTGCTCCTCCTGTCGCTCGCGTGTACGCCGTCGACGCCCACGCCGACGGCGCCCCCGGATCCCTGCGCCATCGTCCGAGCGCCGGCCCCCGGGCCCCGATCGGCCGCGGTCGCCGCGGTGTTGGACGAGCCCCTCCGGGTGGCCGAACTCCGGATCGAAGAGGCCCGCATCACCGGGGACGTCGGCTTCTACACCCTGGCCGAGCAGGCGCTCGCGTGCAGCGGCGCCGACACCCCGGAGGCCAACCGGCTTCGGACCCACATTGCCATCCAATTCCACCAATTCGCCGAAGCCGAGCAGATGGCAAAGCGCCTGGCGGAGAGCTCTGGCAGCGCGCTCGATTGGATGCTGTTGGGTGACACCCAGATGGAACAGGGCAAGATCGCCCTTTCCGCCGAGTCCTATCAGCAGTCGATGGACCTCCGACCGGGGCTCGCGATCTACGATCGGGTCGCGTGGCTCCGGTGGTTGACCGGGGATTTTGACGGGGCGATGGAGGCCCAGCGGCAGGCGGTCTCCGCCGGCAGTCCGGGGGATCCCGAACCCTACGCCTGGGTGCTCACCCGTCTCGGTTGGCTCCGGGCGCTCCGCGGGGAGCCTGCGGTGGAGATCGAGTCGGCGTTGGCGTTGTTGCCGGACTACCCTCAGGCCCGCTTCGCGCGCGGCCGTATCCGCCTGTTCCTCGGCCAACCCGGCGCCGCCGAGGATCTGCGCGCTGCCGGCCGCACGGTCGAGGCTTTTCGGGCGCTCGCCGAGTTGGACCCGACCGTGAAGGTGACCGAGGTGGGAAGTCAGGACGCCCGCGGGTACGCGCTGTGGTTGGCGGACACCGATCCGGCGCGCGCCCTGGTCCTCGCCGAGGCGGAGCTGTCGGCGCGCCAGGACGCGGTCACCCACATGGTGCATGCCTGGGTGGTCCACCAAACGGGCGGCGACGCCACGGCCGAGGCCCGGGCCGCCGTCGACACCGGGTGCCTGGAGCCCCGGGTGCTCCTGTTCGGTGGTTTGATCCTGAAGGATAGCGCGCTGCTCGAACGGGCCCTGGCGTTTGGGCCGGGGCTGCTCCCCTCCGAGCGTGCGCGCGCCGAGGCGGCACTCAAAAAGTGAGGAGGGCGCCTCTGGGGCGCCCTCCGTGAGAAACCTGCTACCGACTAGCGGGGGTCCTGGTTCGGGTGGTCGTCGCCGAGCCACGGGTCGCCGAGGTAGGGGAAGCTGGTCAGGTAGGACAGGCCCGAGGAGTCGACGCCGTCGGCGATGACGCCCGACCCGCCGGAGCTGCAGAGCAGCCCGCCCACCGCCGAGAGCGCGGTGTCCACGACGTCGTCACCGACGTAGCGCCCGTCCGGCCACTGCCCGTAGCCGTTGTCGGTGATGTCCCAGCGGAGCGCTTCGAAGGCGGCGAAGGTCTTGGCCTCGCCGGGGATGGCGCCGCCGAGGGCGTA
>JAYVAS010000588.1:0-2303 GCA_043750895.1 Pseudomonadota bacterium | reverse complement strand
GCCCGTCGCCGTCGAGGTCGTCGAGCAGCGCGCCGTCCCCGCCCGCCCACTCGTCGGAGTAGATGCGGGCCACCGCGCTGTCGTCGCCGTACCGCCCGCCGAGGAAGACGTCGGCCGCGAACGGGCCGGTGACGCTCGACACGCCCACCACCGCGTCCGTCCGACCGTCCCCGTCCAGGTCCCCGCCGGAGACGATGGGAAAGCCCCACGGAGACGCGGTGTCGCGCGCCGAGGACGACCACCAGGTGTCGGTCTCGTCGGCCCAGCGTACCCCGGGGGTCATCGGGCCGAGGTGGAGGTAGATGGCGTTGGGCGACGACATCGGGATGCCGAGGTCGGAGATGCCGTCGCCGTCGACGTCGCCGAAGGGGCCCCGGGTCTCGGCCTCGACTTCGTCCGCACGCTGGGAGAACGCGGCGTACATGGTGTCCGGGTAGCCGAGCAGGGTGCCGTCCACGTTGGCGCCGACCAGCCAGGCGGGGCCGCGCACGCCGTCGGGATCAGGTGGCCCGGCATCGTGCTCGTGGGCGACCAGATCGGGGCGCCCGTCGCCCGAGACGTCGCCGATCGGCCAGACCGCGGCGCTGTTGCCGTCGGAGGTGAGGCGGGTGCTGACGACATCGACCGGAACGGGCTCGGCGCACAGGCCAGGCGTCAGCGCCTGACCGTCGCAGTCCCAGTCCCGCGCGTCGCACTGCTCGGTGGCGCCGGGGTGGACGTCGGAGCGGGTGTCGTCGCAGTCGCCGCCGCGGTCGGTCCAGCCGTCGCCGTCGGCGTCCGTCGCAGTGTCGGTGGGGCTCGACTCCTGCGCCGAGTCCGCGGGCGCGGAGTCGGCGGAGTCGGCGGAGTCGGCGGTGGCGTCAGCGGTATCGGTCTGATCCGGCATCGCGGGCGTGCACGCGCCGACGCACAACAGGAGGCCGAGGGGGAGGGAGCGCATGGGAGGGGGACCGCGACGGAGCACGGTACTCCATGCGCCGGGGACCCGCGCGTACGGAGCGCCCCGAACGGCCTTCAGGTCAGGGATGGTCGTCGCGGGCGAGGTCGGCGCGAAGTCCGTCGAAGAACGCACAGGCGCGCCGTAGCCGCTCGCCGTCGCTGACGGTGCTCGCGAGCAGCGTGTCTACGAACAGTACGACGCGGAGCACCTCGTCCCGGCCGTATCGTTCGTCGGCGACCGTCGCATCGTGGACGACCTCCCCCAGCGCGACCAGCCCCGGGGCGTCCACCCCGTATGCGCTGCGCATCGCCTCGAACGCGGACCGGTCGGCGGTAGCCGCGAGGTCGGCTCCCGGCATCGCGAACAGCTGTGCGTCCGATTGCGCCGTCAGGGGCGGGTCACCAAACCAGAGGGCCGCCGCCGGATCGATCCAGCGCTGAATCAGCCAGGCACACGCCAGTCGATCCGGGTCCATCCGGCGCGCCGTGACCCACGATCGGCCTACCGGGCGGGCGGCGCCGCGGTGGGGATCGGCGAGTCGATCGAGGAGGGTCCGCAGCCGTGCCCGTACCGGGCTGCCGAACGCGTCGGCGGCCGCCTGCTCGGCGTATGTACGCTCCAGCGGCGCGCGTTCATCCGCGGCGGGAGGGTCCCGCTGCCACGCCTCGGCCGTTCCCACCGCGGCGGCACACGCGGTGTCGACGCGATCTCGAAACACCTCCTCCACGTCGGCGTCTCGAAGCCCGGCCGTGAACGTGGCTTCGACGATCACGCCCTCGCCGCCGCCTTCGGTGATCGCGTCGAGCACGGCCCGCGCTGCTTCGAGGCGGTTCGGGTCGTTGGGGAAGACGTAGACGCTGTTCTTCAACGGAACGCCGCCCGCGCGTAGGAGCAGCTTCCCCACCTTCGCGCGTAGGTAGTTGGGGCGCGCCGGGATCTGGTGGATCAGGAGGAGCCAACGGCTGGGGGGCATCGAGGTTCCGGTGTATCCGACTGGTCGGGCGGTTAGGACCCCAGCGACGATGACGCGCCCCGACCCACCATCCGATGCCGTGGATTCGAAGGACGTCGACGGCCGATTTCACCATCGGGTCAAGAACAACCTCCAGGTCGTGTCCACCCTGCTCAGCTTCCAGGCGCGGTTCGCTTCCGACGCGGCGGTCGCGACGGCCCTGCGGGCCGCGAAGAGCCGCGTGCACTGCATTGGCCTGGTGCACGAAACCCTGGTGCACGCGCACGACCCTGCCATGCTGGACCTGTGCGGTTTTGTCGAGGCCCTGATGGGTGGTCTGCTCCGCGCCCACCACCTGGTGGGGCAGGTGGCGATGGAGGTCCGGATCGACGCTGAGGGCGTCCCCGTGGA
>JAYVAS010000587.1:0-5544 GCA_043750895.1 Pseudomonadota bacterium | reverse complement strand
CTCCGCCAGCTCGCCGCTGACGGCTCGGGTCCGGTGCGCCGCGCCGCCATCCAGGCCCTCGGTCGGATCGGTGACCAGGAGGCGGTGGACGTGATCCTGCCCGCGCTCGGGGCGCCCGAGCTCGCCGAGGGGGCCGCCGTCGCGCTCCTGCTCCTGGGCGAATGGCGCGGGGTCGACTTCCACGGGCAGGCCCTCGCGTCGGACCTCCCCGGCCTCTCGCAGAGTCCGGGCGAGATCGTGGGCCGGTATGGCGGGCCGTCCTACCTGCTGCTCCTGCGGGGCGTCTCCGAGCGCGAGGGCGCGGCCAGCCTGGGCGCGGTCATGGGCCTCGGGCTCCTCGGGAGCGTACGCGGCGTGCCCCGCCTCATCGAGCTGGTCGGGTCGCGGGACCCGATGCGCGCCAGCGTGGCGGGCACGGCGCTCGAGCTGCTCACCGGCCACCGGCATGACCCCGAGGAGCCGCACCCGCGGCTCAAGTGGGAGGCCTGGTGGAACGAGCACGGCCCGAACATGGATCCCGAGACCCGCTACCGCTACGGCAAGCCCTTCGGCGTGCGGGTGCTGATCGATCGCCTGGGCCACGACGACGCGCCGGTTCGGCAGGCGGCCTACGAGGAGCTGGTCATCTCGACCGGGGTGCCCTTGCCCTTCGACGCCGAGGGACCCTGGCGTATGCAGCTCGCCCACCGCGCCGGTTGGGAGCGTTGGTGGGCCGATCATGCGCACCAGACGCCCACGTCGGGCTGGCTCTTCCACGGCGACCCGGTCGGGTAGTGCCGCCGGTCAGCTCGGGTTCAGGCCTCGCCGTTTCAACTCTCGCCGGTGCCAGAGGTAGAAGCTCTCCACCTTCTCGCGCGCCCAGGGCGTGCGACGGAGGAACTTGAGGCTGGACGAGACGCTCGGCGCGTGGGTGAAACACTGGATGCGCACCTGCTGGCCCAGCGCCTCCCAGCCGTAGGCGGCCACCAGCTCGTCGAGGATGGCGTTCAGCGTCAGGCCGTGGAGGGGGTTCTTCGGCTGTTCGAGGGTCACGCCCATGGCCTACCTCCGTCGAGGGGCGGGCGTCGAGCCCCCGGCGCGCCGATGTGCGTCCCGGTCGGTTACGAAGCCCCGTGTACCTGCTGCTCGCCGTCGCCTGTGTGCGCCCGGTACCCGTCGTGGCGCCGGCGGCGCCCCGCGTCGTGGCCCCGCACGGCGTGGAGGCGGTGTCCATCCGAGACGCGTTGCTCGTCGCCGACCTGGACCGCGCCCGCGCCGCCTTCGCCGCGCTGGCCCGCGGCCTGGACGCCGTCCCCGGAGACGCCGCGGCGCGGTCCACGGCCATCGCGACCGCGACGACCGGCTCCCAGGCCCCGGACGACTTCGCCGCCGCGCGCGCGCTGGGGGAGCTCGGGGTCGCCTGCGGGAGCTGCCATGCCGCGGAACGGGCCACGATCGCCCGGTTCATGGTCCCGGTCGTGGAAGGGGACGGGGTGCGCGCCGAGATGGCGCGGCACGACCGCGCGCTCGGTATCGCCTGGTCCGGCCTGATTCGGGCCGATGCGGCCGAGATCGCGTCGGCCGCCGCGGCGCTCCAGGCCTCCAACCTCTCGTTGATGACGCGGCCCACCCCCGCTGGGGCCACCGCGATGGACGACGCGGTGACGGCCGCCGGGGAGGCGTTGGCGATGGCGGCGCCGGAGGAGCGCGGGGCGCGGTTCGGCGGGTTGCTCTCGGCCTGCGCCCAATGCCACACCATGACCCCGCTCCTGCAGGCCGAACCGGACTGATCGGTCGGTTCGGGCTGCGGCTGGGGGGACCGTTCGGGGCTACCCGAGCCGGATCTTGTACGTCGAGCCCTTCCCGCGCTTCTTCTCGTTCCAGGCGTCCTTGGCCTTGGTGAGCCACTCCTTGAAGGTCTCGTTCTGCGGCTCGAACTGGAGCGCGAACTGGATGTTCATCGCGGCGCCGTTGTAGTCCTCGTCGTTCCAGTTCTGGAGCGCCATCTTCCAGTGTTTCTCCCCCTTCGGGGTCCGCGCGGCCTTCGCGGGGTCCTTGGCGGCCTCGGCGGCGCGCCGTGCCTCCTCCTCCGCCTTGCCGCCGCCCTTGCGCGAGGCGTCGTACGCGGCGCGGGCGTCGGGATCCCGCAAGACCCGGCCGGCTTCACTGACTGCCTTGAAGTTCTCGTTGGCGCGGGTGCGCAGGTCGGCGGAGCCACCCGCCGCCACCCGGTCCGGGTGCAGGCGTCGACTCTCGGCGCGGACCGCCGCGTCGATGTCCGCTTGGGGGCAGTTCTCGGCGAGGCCGAGGATGCGGTAGTGGTCGAGCTCCGGCAGGAGCGCGTGGAGGGTCTCGATTTCGATGCGGGTGCGGAGCCTGGCGTCCATGGGCCTACTGTACCCCGGCGGTGTCGTCACGCGCGCGCCCGCGGGCCGCGAGCAGCTCATCGGGGCGCATGCCGCCGCGCGCCTCGACGCGGATCGACTGCTCCCGGTTGAGCTTGTCGTCCACGGCGCGCACGTGGAGGATGCCGTCGGCGTCGAGCTCGAAGGTCACCGTCACCTTCAGCTGCCCCCGGGGGAGGGGCGGGAGGTCCTCCATGACGAACTCGCCGAGCAGCTCGTTCTCCTCGGCCTGCCGCGACTCTCCCTGGTAGACCGCGATCCGGACCTCCGACTGCTGGTCGAACGCAGTGTGGAAGGCCTTCGAAGCCTCCGTCGGCACCGCGGTGTTCCGGGGGATGAGGGCATCGCAGAACCCGCCGAGGGTGCGCACCGAGAGGGTCTGCGGCGTGACGTCGAGGAGGATGGAGGTCGGCCCGGTGGAGCTGTCGTTGGTGAGGTTCCAGGCCTGGATGGCGGCGCCGATGGCCACCGCCTCGTCGGGGTTCACCGCCGCGGACGGGATCCGGCCAAAGTACTTCTCGACCGCGTCGCGCACCATGGGGTATCGGGTCATGCCGCCGACCAGCAGCACGTCATCGATCTGGCGGATGGACATCCCGCCGTTCCGGAGCGCTTCGTCGCAGGTCTCGAAGGTCTTCTTCACCAGGGGGAGCGTCCAGCTCGCGTAGATGAACCGATTCACCTTGGTCCGGAACTCGAAGTCCGTACCGTCGGGCGTCCGGTAGGCGGCGGGCACGTGCACCTCGACCTCCTGCGCGGTGGAGAGGCCGATCTTCGCCTGTTCGGCGGCGTCTCGGAGCCGGAGGCGGACGATCCGCTGATCCTGGAGGTTCGCCCCGACGTCCCGCTCCAACATCGACAAGAACTGGTCGGCCGCGGCGTAGTCGAAGTCGTCGCCGCCGAGGAAGGTGTCCCCGGCGGTGGAGACGACCTCGAAGAGGTCGTCGTCGATGCGGAGCACCGAGATGTCGAAGGTGCCGCCGCCGAGGTCGTAGACCGCCACCCGCTGCCGCTGCCCCTTGCCGTAGCCGTAGGCGAGGGCCGCAGCCGTGGGCTCGTTGAGCACGCGCAGGCACTCCAGCCCGGCCAGCTCCGCCGCCTGCCGGGTCGCGGCGCGCTGGAGGTCGTTGAAGTAGGCGGGCACGGTGATCACCGCCCGATCCACCTCCTCCTGCAGCGCCCCTTCGGCCAGGGCCTTCATGTGGCGGATCACGTGGGCCGCCATCTCCTCGGGGCTGACCACCTGCCCCTGGACGCGAATCCGGACATCGCCGTTGTCGCCCTCGGTGATGCCGAAGGCGCTGTGTGACTTGAGCCACTGCACCTCCTCCGAGAGGTACTTCCGCCCCAGCAGGCGCTTGGCCGAGCCGATGGTGCTGTCGGGGGCGTAGAGCATCTGCTTTCGGGCGCGGTGGCCGACCACCACCTGTCGGTTGTAGCCGATGGCCACCACCGAGGGCTGGGTGCGCCGGCCCTCGGCGTCCGCCAACACCATCGGTTGGCCGTCCTTCACGACGGCGACGCACGAGTTCGAGGTTCCGAGGTCGATGCCGACGGCTGCGCCCATGCTGTTTGCCTATTCCGGGGTTCTGGTGACGTCCGCGAGGAGGGTGACGATCTGTTCGTGGAGGCGGGCGTTGGTGGCGAGCACGGTGCGGTCCCCGGGGGCCCACGCGCCGCCGTCCAGGGCGCTCACCCGCCCGCCGGCCTCGGTCACGAGCACCGCGCCGGCGGCGGTGTCCCAGGCGTGGAGCCCGAACTCCCAGAAGAAGTCGGAGCCGCCGCAGGCGAGGGTGGCGAGGTCCATCGCCGCCGAACCGGACCGGCGCACGCCCTGCGTGCGCTGGAGGACGCGCTCGACGTACGCCAGGTAGAACGCGGCGCGTTCGCGTCGATCGTAGGGGAAGCCCGTCACGCCGAGGGCGTCGTCGACGATCCCCACCTCGCTGACGCGGATCACCTCGCCGTTCACGCGGGCCCCGTGCCCCCGCGCGGCGGTGTAGCTCCGTCGGCGGACCGGGTCGTTGATGCAGCCCACGAGCGGGGTGGGGCCGTCGCAGAGCCCGATGCTCACGCAGTAGAACGGGTAGTCGTGGACGAAGTTGGTGGTCCCGTCCAACGGATCCACGACCCAGCGGAGGCCGGACTCCACCCCGCCGCCCTCCTCGCCCTGGATCGGGATGTCGGGGGTCAGCCGGCCCAGGACCTCCCGGATGCACGCCTCGCTGGCGAGGTCGATCTCGGTGACGAGATCGATGGCGCCTTTGTGGTCGACGCGCGCCGGACGGCCCTCCAGCAAGGTGGCGGCGGCCCGGGCCGCGGTCGCGGCGACGTCGGCGAGGAAGACGAGATCGTTCACGGAGCGTCCACGATGAGGGTGACGGGGCCATCGTTGATCGAATGCACCGCCATGTCGGCGCCGAACACCCCGCGGGTGGCGCCGAGCGCGTCGCAGACGGCCTCGTAGAGGGGGCGCGCGACCTCGGGACGGGCGGCGTCGATGAAGCTGGGGCGGCGCCCGCGGCTGCAGTCGCCGTAGAGGGTGAACTGGGAGACGACCAGGACCTCCCCGCCGATGTCCCGCACCGAGCGGTTCATCTTCCCGGCGTCGTCGGCGAAGATGCGCAGGGCAGCGATGCGATCGGCCAGCCACGTCGCCGCGGCCGGGGTGTCCTCGTGGCTCACGCCCAGCAGGACGAGGAGCCCGGGGCCGATCCGACTCACCTCGGCGCCGTCGATGCGGACGCTGGCTTCGGTCACCCGCGTGATGACGGCCCTCACCGGGTGCAGCGCACGGCGTCTTCGGAGCTGGTGCAGGTCACCGTGGTGGCGCGGTCGAGCTGCACCACCGTCTTCCCACTGTCCATCTTGACCATGCAGGTCACCGTCCCCTCGAACATCAGGCTGGTCGAGCGGTTGAAGGTCTTGTTCTGGCCGTCGCCGCAGGTGACCGTCGCTTCGGCGTCCGGGGCCGAGAAGCGCACCGTGTACTTCTCGGCGGGGTCGGGCTCGGACGCGACTTCGGGCTCCGGTGTGCGCGGGGCGGGGGCGGGGGCGGGGGTCTGCGTCGTGGCCTTCGGCGTCGGCGACGCGGCGGCCGCTGAGGTCGTCGACCGCGGGGAGGCGCTGGGGGCGGAGGTCGGGGTGGGCGTCGACGTGG
>JAYVAS010000586.1:0-7862 GCA_043750895.1 Pseudomonadota bacterium | reverse complement strand
TCACGCCCGCGTGTTGGGCGAACTTACGGGCGGTCTCGTCGTTGAGGGTGACCAGCGCCGACACGAAGTTCCGGTTGTCGCCGTGGATCACCACCTGGGCGACCAGCGGGGACGCGAGCTTCAGGGCGCCCTCGAGCTCCTGGGGCGCGATGTACTTGCCGCCCGAGGTCTTGATGAGGTCCTTCTTCCGATCGGTGATGCGGAGCCGGCCGTCCACCAGCTCCCCGATGTCCCCCGTGTGCAGCCAGCGGTCCGCGTCGAGCGTTTCGGCGGTGGCGTCGGGCCGGTTGTAGTACTCGCGCATGACGCCGCGGCCCCGCACCAGGATCTCGCCGTCGTCGGCGAGCTTGACCTCGGTGCCGGGGATGGGCTGCCCCACGGTGCCGAACTTGAAGGCGTCCGGCCGATTGATGAAGGTGGCCGCGCTCGACTCGGTGAGCCCGTAGCCCTCCAGCACCAGCATGTCGGCCGCGTGCAGGAACTCCGCGATCTCGCGGGAGAGCGGCGCACCACCGGACACGAAGAAGCGGATCTTGCCCCCGAAACGGGCCTTCACCTTGGAGAAGACCAGCTTGTCGGCGAGGGCGTACTTGAGCGCGAGGAACCCGCTCGCCTCCTGGCCGGCCTGCCGGAGCCCGGAGACCTCCTTGCCGACCGCGATCGCCCAGTTGAAGATCATCAGCTTGAGCCCGCCCGCCTCCTTGGGCGCGGCCATGATGCCGTTGTACATCTTCTCGAAGACCCGCGGCACGGCGGCCACCACCGTGGGGTTCACCGCCGCGAGGTTGTCCCGGAGCGCGTCGATGTCGCCGTCGATCGCGGTGGGCACGCCGATGCGGATGAACGCGATCTCCAGCACCTTGGCGAAGGAGTGGGCCAGGGGGAGCCAGAGGAGCTGCTTGTCGGCGGGGGTCATCAACCCGATGGTGTCGATCGCCTCCCCTTCGTAGACCCAGCAGTCGTGGGTGAGGACCACGCCTTTGGGCTGGCCGGTGGTGCCCGAGGTGTAGATCAGCGTGGCCACCGCGTCGGGACCGACCGACGCCGAGACCTTGTCGTACTGGTCGGGGTTCGCCTTGTCCCACGCGTCCCCGCGGGCCTCGAGGTCGGCCAGCGTGAGCACCGAGGGGTCGTCCGAGGGGGCGTCCCCGTCCATCAGGATGAGGTTCCGTACGCCCGGGATCTCGGCGCGAACGCCGCGGAGCTTGTCCAGCTGCTTCTTGTTCTCCACGAACACGAAGCGGCAGTCGGCGTCGGTGAGGATGAAGACACACTCCGGCGCAGTGTTGGACGGGTAGATCGTGGTCGTGGCGCCGGCCGCGCACAGGATCCCCATGTCGACCAGGACCCACTCCATGCGGGTCCCGGACAGGATCGCCGCGCGGTCTCCCAGCTCCATCCCGAGCGACCGGAGGCCACACGCCACCTTGCGCGCCCGCCGACCCACATCTCTCCACTGAATCGGGGTGAAGGTCCCGTTCACTTTGTAGTACATCGCGTCGCTGTCCGGGGTGGACCGCACGCGGTGGTGGAACATTTCGACGACAGAGCGGAAGCTGGCCGAGGCCATGGAGACTCCAGGCGAAAGGGTGGGCTTAACGGTGTTCGGTGGCGGTGGGGCCCGCCGGAACGGTGATCAGCGGCCACACTGCCCGAAAGAGCCTCGCCCGATCGACCGACGCGTGGCCGGGACGGGACCAAGCCCGAAGGCGAACCAGAACGTGCCCTGGTTCAACCTCTGCAGGTGACACCTCGACCGGCGCTTCGAACACCGCGCTCGCGGCGTGCGTCAGCCGTTCGAGCTGATCGAGGGCCACCACCCCCGCCGGAACCCGCACCAGGAGCTCGATGCGGGTGCGGCCCTCCGCGGCGTGCCGTTCCATCGGGGCGGCCAGCACCTTGTCGTTGGTGATGCTCACCCGGCGGCCGTCTTCGGTGTCGATCTCGAGGAGCAGGAGCCCGATGCGCCGCACCCGTCCGTGCAGACCGGCCACGGTGACGTCGTCTCCCACCCGAAACGGGCGTGCCGTGAGGAGCAGCGCGCCGCTGGCGACGTTCGACAAGGAGTCGCGGAGCGCCAGCGCCACCGCGAGGCCCGCCGTCGAGAGCACCGCGAGCGCGCTCGACATCGACACGTGGAGCGCGTCGAGGGCCGGGGGGAGCGCGAGGAGGATCAGCAGCGGGCGGAGGCTCGCGACCAGGAACGCCTGAAGGGTGGGATCGACCCGGCCTTCGACGGCACGCGCGAAGGGGCCGCGCAGCAGGCGCGCGCCGTACCACGCTGCCGCCAACATGAAGATCGCGCGGGCGGCCGGCCAGGCCCAGGCGGCCAGGAGGTCGATCATGCCCCTCTGCGTTCGGCCGCGGCGCGCCGTGCAACCTGTCGTGCCCGGATGGTGTCGATGTCGTCGCGCGGGATCGCGTCGATCAGGCGGCGGGTGTAGGCCTCGCGCGGGGCGGCGTACACCTCGGCCGCCGGTCCCATCTCCACGATCTTCCCGGCGTTCATCACCGCCATCTCGTCGCTCATGAACTTCACGACGCCGAGGTCGTGGCTGATGAAGATGTAGGTCAGCCCGCGCTGATCCTGCAGGTCCTTCAACAGGTTGAGCACCTGGGCCTGCACCGAGACGTCGAGGGCGCTGACCGACTCGTCGCAGATCACGAACGAGGGATCGACCGAGAGGGCCCGCGCGATGCAGATCCGCTGGCGCTGGCCGCCCGAGAACTCGTGGGGGTAGCGGGCGAGGTGCTCTGGAGGAAGCCCGACCTCGGAGAGCAGCCGCTCAGCGCGGTCCTGGCGCTCCCGCGCGCCCTCTCCGATGCCGTGCACCAACATGGGCTCGGTGAGGGCCTGCTCCACCGTGACCCGCGGGTTCAACGAGGAGTACGGATCCTGGAAGATGATCTGGATGTGCCGCCGGGTCCGGCGGAGGTCTTCCCCGGCCAGGGTCGCGAAGTCGCGGCCCAGGAAGTCCACGCGCCCGCCGGTGGGCTCCACGAGGCGCAGGATGGCGCGTCCGGTGGTGGTCTTTCCGCACCCGGACTCGCCCACGAGGCCCAGCGTCCGGCCTTTCCGGACCTTGAAGCTGACGCCGTCGACCGCCCTGATGTGCCCGGTGACCCCGCCGAAGAGGCCGCGCCGCACCGGGAAGTGCACCGCGAGATCCTGGACGTCCAGCACGACCTCGCCGTCCTCGGGCGACGCCGGCGCATCGACCCGCTCGAGGCTGCGCAGCCGCTCGGGCGTGACCTCGGTGGCCTCGATGTGCACCACGCCGTCGTCCCCGGTGCGGGTGCGCATGAAGTCGGTGATGGTGGGCAGGCGGCGCCAGGTAGAGGAGGGTCTGGGACGGCAGGCGAGCAGCCCCCGGGTGTAGGGGTGCGCGGGGGCCGTGAACACCTGCTCGATGGGGCCCTGCTCGACCACCTTGCCCCGGTACATGACCGCCACGTGGTCGGCGATCTCGGCGATCACCCCGAGGTCGTGGGTGATGAACAGGATCGACATGCCCCGGCGGTCCCGGATCTCGCGGAGCAGGTCGAGGATCTGCGCCTGGATCGTCACGTCGAGCGCCGTGGTGGGCTCGTCGGCGATGAGCAACTTGGGATCGCAGGCCAACGCCATGGCGATCATCACCCGCTGCTTCTGCCCCCCGGACATCTGGTGCGGGTAGGCGTGGACCTTGGCGCGCGGGTCCGGGATCCCCACCTCGTCGAAGAGCGCAATGGTGCGTTCCATCGCCTCGGCACGGCTCGCCCCGAGGTGCTGCCGGATCGCCTCGGCGACCTGCTCGCCCACCGGGTACACCGGATTGAGCGAGGTCATCGGCTCCTGGAAGATCATGGAGATCGCGGCGCCGCGCAGCTCCTGCATCTCGGCGGCCCCGATCTTGGTGAGGTCGCGGCCCAGAAAGGCGACCTTGCCGGCACTGATCTCCGCACCGGCGTCGGGCAGCAGGCGCATGATCGACAACGAGGTCACGCTCTTTCCGGAGCCCGACTCGCCCACCAGCCCGCAGGTCTGGCCCGGCTCGATCCGCAGCGTCAGGCCGTCCACCGCGCGGACCACGCCGGCGTCGGTCTGGAAGGTGGTGACGAGGCCCGTCACCTCCAACAGCGCCTCGGCCATCAGGTCCTCCCGCGCAGCTTGGGGTCGAAGGCGTCGCGCAGCCCGTCACCGAGGAGGTTGAGCGAGACCACCGCGAACACGATGAACGCGCCCGGCGCGAACACCACCCAGGGCTGGTCGTGAATGCGCTCGAAGCCGTCGGAGATCATCTTCCCCCACGTGGCCGTCGGGGGCGGCACGCCCAGGCCGAGGAAGGAGAGCGATGCCTCGGTGAGGATGGTCCCGCCGAGCGCGAGCGACGCGTACACGATGATCGGGGCCGCGACGTTGGGGAGCACATGACGGAGGAGGATGCGCCCCTGGGGAAGGCCCAGGGCCCGCGCCGCGGCGACGTAGTCGAGCTCCTTGATCGAGAGCACCTGCGAGCGCACGATGCGGGCGACCCCCATCCAGTTGGTGATGCCGAGCACCGTCACCAGCAGGAACAGGCGTGTGGACCCTTCGGGTCGGAACATCCCGACGATGACGATGAGCAGGATCAGCCGGGGCATCGCCAGGAGCACGTCGGTGATCCACATCAGCGCCCGATCCAGGTACCCGCCGAAGAAGCCCGCCAGCGCGCCGACCATCGTCCCCATGGTCGCCGAGAGCGCGACCGAGATGACCCCCACCGTCATCGAGATGCGCGCCCCGTAGAGGCAGCGGGTGAGCACGTCCCGCCCGAGCCCGTCGGTGCCGAACAGATACGCCGCGCCCGGGCTGAGGTCACGGGGCAGGAGCTGCTGGATCGGGTCGTGCGGGGTGAGCATCGGTGCGAGCGCGGTGAGGACGATCATCAGCGTGGCGCCGTGGAAGCCCACCACCGCCGCGCGGTTCTTGCGGAACTGCCGCACGAGATCGGCCCGGTAGCCGCCGGCGGCGATGGCCCGGGAAGGCCGCACGGCCCACCACATGCCGGGCACCATCGCCACCCAGACGAGGGTGGCGAGGACCGCGTGGATCCGGGTGTCGGTGTACTGATCCCCGGCGAGGAGCAGGCTCGGCAGCCGGGGTAGCCCCGACCATGCCGCCGCCAACCACAAGAAGAGGTAGGCCGGAACGAAGACCCGATCGATGAACTTGGCGCCCATCAGGAGAATCGGATCCGCGGGTCCACCGCGGCGTAGAGGAGATCGGACACCACCCCGCCCGCCACCACCAGCAGCGCGTAGACGTAGAAGCAGGCCATCAACACCGGCGTGTCCTGCACTCCGATCGCCCGGTAGATGAGCATCCCCATCCCAGGCCAGGAGAACACCCGCTCGATGAGCAGGGACCCGCCGAACAGGTAGGGAAGGTTGAGCCCGAGCAGGGTGACGGTGGGGAGCAGCGCGTTGCGGAGGGCGTGCTTGACGACCACCTTCCACTCGGGGAGGCCCTTCGCGCGCGCGGTGCGCACGTAGTCCTGGCGGATCACCTCCACCATCGACGAGCGCATGTACCGGGCGTCGCCGGCCGCCGCCGCCAGGCCCATCGCGATGCCGGGAAGGGCGACGTGCCGCAACCGATCGACGAGCTGCCCCATCGGGGTCATGTACTCGGCCATCACCGACGCCGGCAGCGTGGAGGGGAGCACCGGCCACCACAGCGAGAACACGAGCTGGAGCGAGATGGCGAGGAGGAAGGAGGGCATCGAGTAGAAGACGAGGGAGATCACCGACAGGAGGCTGTCGCTGAAGCGGAACTGCCGCACCGCCTGGAAGACGCCGACCGAGACGCCGAAGACCTGGGCGAAGAAGAGCGTGACGACCGACAACAGCAGGGTGTGGGGAAGCGCCTCGGCGATGAGGGTCGCGACCGGGAGGTGACGCTCGGCGCTCTCCCCGAAGTTGAAGGTCGCGAGGTTCTTCAGCAACAGGAGCAGACGCACCACCGCTGGCTCGTCACACCCCCACTGCGCGCGCAGCACCGCGATGGTCTCTGGCTGCATGGTCTCGGAGATCATGGTGTCGCAGGTGTCCCCGGGAGCCAACTCCACGAGGAGGAACGTCAACACCAGGACCCCGAGCACCAGCGGGATGGCGAGCAACAGCCGACGGAAGGTATGGGCGAGCATCGGGGGCGATCAGTTCGGGTACTTGACTTTGTCTACCGGGACCGACCACTTGTAGAGGTTTCGATACCCGGACAGCACGTCCACGGTGGTGTTCTGGAACCGGTTGTTGACCGCCACGATCTCGTCCATCCAATACAGGAACGCGTAGGGCTGATCGTCGTAGATCACCTGCTGCAGCTCCTGCCAGATGGGCTTGGCCTTCTCGTAGTCGGGCTCGGAGAGCCCGGCCTTCATGAGCTCGTCAACGCGCGGGTTGTGGTAGCTCGTGAAGTTGAACTGGGAATCCCGGCCCCAGAACGAGGTGGGGTCCACGAACAGCGCGGCCGACCAACCGGCCAGGGCCGCCTCGTAGTCCTTGTTGCGGAGCCGCTCGAAGAAGGTGTTGCTCTCGAGTTGGTCGATCTGCATGTCCACGCCGATGGACTTCATGTCGGACTGGATGATCTCGGCGGCCTGGCTGCGACGCGAGTTGCCGGTGTTGATCATGACCGTGAAGCGGAGCGGGAGCCCTCCCTTGTCGAGCCACCCGTCCCCGTTGGAGTCAACCCAGCCGAGCTCGCCGAGCCGGGCCTTGGCCGCGGCGCCGTTGAAGCCGATCGGCTTGATGGCGTCGTTGTGGACGCCACACAGCGCCGGCGTGATGGTCCCGACCGACGCGCGCCCGTAGACGTCTCCCGTGACCTTGCTGGTGAGCAACTCCCGGATCAGCTTGTCCACGTCCACCGCCTGCGCGAGGGCCTTGCGGACCTCCTTGTCGCCGAAGATGGGGTGCGGCTTCACGTCCTCGAAGACGGGCGCCTGCCCCGCGGGAAGGGCCTCCTTCCGGGCCTTGTAGTCGGCCGCGTCGAGGCTGTTCCACGCCAGGTAGTCCATCGAGCGCCACCCGCGACGCTTCAGCGCGATCTCCGGGTGGTCGGCCCGGAGCCGGTCCGCGTCGGACACCAGCACCTGCTCGACGAGGTCGACCGATCCGTTCTGCAGCTCCAGCAGACGCGTCGCGTACTCGGGGATCACCTTGAAGATCACCCGGTTGAGCTTGGGCTGGTGGCTCTTGTCGCCCAGGTAGGCCTCGTTCGGGACGAGCACCAGCGACTGCCCCTTGTCCCACTTCGCGATCTTCCACGGGCCCGAGGACAAGGGGCTGGTGGCGTTGATCGGATGGCTGCGGAGGCTGGCCCGATCGACCGAGGGACTGTCGAGCACGTGCTTGGGCGAGAGCGGCAGCGAGATGTGGCTGAGCATCGTCGTGTGGTCGTACTCGTGATCGAAGTCGAACCGCACGGTGAGCGGATCCAGGATCACCGGCCGGGCCGCGGGGACCATGAACTGGGCCATGTCGCGACGCGGCGAGGCGACGAGGGGATCGGTGATGAGGTCGTAGGTGTAGCGGTAGTCCTCGGCGCTCAGCTTGACGCCGTCCTGCCAGGTGAGGTCATCGCGCAGCCGTACGGTGATGGACTTGCCGTCGGGCGAGAACTCCCAGGACGTCGCATAGGAGGGCGAGAAGGTGAGCTTGCAGTCGAAGTCGGTGTCGAGCGGACCCGTCGAGATCGCCTCGATGATGGCCGAGTCGGTCGCGGCCTGCGACACGACGTAGAGCATGTCCTTGGCGTCGCTCTGGGCGGCGATGATCAGCGTGTCCCGTGTGCCCCCGGGCTTGGCCGCCTCACCCGTGGTGGAAGGGTCGCCTCCGGT
>JAYVAS010000585.1:0-2959 GCA_043750895.1 Pseudomonadota bacterium | reverse complement strand
TGGCGGAGTGCGCGCCGGACCACGAAGTCGTGGTGGTCGACGATGGTTCAGCGGTGCCGGTCGGCTCGGCGGGCTGCCCGCTGCCGCAGGATCGGCGGGTGCGGGTGCTGCGGCAGGAGGCGACCGGCATCGTCGCGGCGTTGAACCGCGGCCTCGCTGCTTGCCGGGGAGCGTGGATCGCCCGTCTGGACGCCGACGACGTGGCGCTCGGGGGGCGGATCGCCGCCCAGCTGGCCGCCGTGCGCGCGTCGCGGGCGGTGATTGGGGGCCGGGCGGTGGCGCTGGGCCCGGTGGGGCCGGGGATGTTGCGACACATCGCGTGGGTCAACGGCTGCGATCCGCATGCGGAGCTGCTCGTGGAGGCCCCGGTGTTTCACCCGGGCGTCCTCCTGCGCGCGGAGGCGGTGCGGGCCCTCGACGGCTGGCGGGACTTCGACGGCCCCGAGGACTACGACCTGTGGTTGCGGCTGGTGGCCGCGGGGTGGGAGATCCACAACGTCCCGACGGACGTGGTCGCGGTGCGGGACCGCGCCGAGCGGCTCACCCGCACCGACCGCCGGTACCGACCGGAGGCGCACCGCCGGTTGAAGCAGGCGTGGTTGGCGCCCCGCCTCCCCAGCCGCGTCCACGTGTGGGGGGCGGGCAAGGGCGGGACGCCGTGGCTGAGGTGGCTCGTGGAACGGGGGGTAGAGGTGCCGTGCGCCTTCGACGTCCACGCCGGCGGCCGGCGTCACGGGGTGCCGATCCGGGCGCGGGAGGAGGTTCGGGAAGAGGAGATCGACGTCCTGTTGGTCGCCGTCGGCGCCGTAGGCGCGCGGGCGGAGATTCGCGCGATGTTGCACACGTGGCGGCCCGACCTGGTCGAGGGGCGGGATTGGTGGGCGGTGACGTGAAACTATTGGCGTTTGTCCGTTAGTAATGGATCCGACCTGGGGTCTGACCCCTCTGGGTGTTTCACGTGGAACGTGAAACGGCCCCAAGGGCTGACAGGGTGCCGCGGACACGGTAGACTTGACGTGACAAGGCCTCTTCCGCCCACGCGGCAGGGGCTCCCCCCCGCCCTGCACGCGTCGCGCTCCCTGCGAACTGTCGGGCCTCTCTCCCCGGAACGAACATGCCCCGCGTCATCGCGATCTCCAACCAGAAGGGTGGGGTCGGCAAGACCACCACTGCGGTGAACCTCGCCGCCGCCCTCGCCCGCGCCGGCTACCGGACCCTGCTGGTCGACGTCGACCCCCAGGGAAACGCGTCGAGCGGCCTCGGCCACCCGAAGCACCAGGCGCCCTGGGGCGTCGCCGAGGCAATGCTCGGTCTGGAGCCTCTTTCAACCTGCATAATCCAGACGGATCAGGCGGATCTGGACCTCGCCGCGGCGACGCCGGCCCTGGTCGGCGCCGAGATCGAGATGGTGAACCTGCCCAACCGGGAGCGGCGCCTCGCGGTGGCCCTCGCGGAGCTGAGCAAGCCCTACGACTTCGTCCTGATCGACACGCCGCCCTCGCTCGGCCTGCTGACGCTCAACGCGCTCGTCGCCGCCGACGGCGTGTTGGTCCCGCTGCAGGCCGAGTACTACGCGATGGAGGGTCTGGGCGAGCTGGTGCGGACGATCGGCGCCATCCGCCGCGGCCTCAATCCCCGGCTGGTCCGCGACGGCATCGTCCTCACCATGACCGACGGCCGGACCCGACTGGGCCGCGAGGTCGAGGCCCAGGCGCGCGAGGTGTTCGGGAACGAGGTGTTCCAGACCATCATTCCCCGGGCGGTACGGCTCGCGGAGGCGCCCTCCCACGGGAAGTCCATCTTCGGCTACGACCCCTCGTCCCGCTCGGCAGCGGCCTACGCGGCCCTCGCGGAGGAGCTGATCGCACGGATCGGCGTGCGGGCGGCGCCCGTCGCGGTGCAGGCGTGAGCCGCGCGGGGCTCGGCCGGGGTCTCGCCGCCCTGGTGGGCGACGATGCGCGCGAGTCCGGGTTCGGCGCGCGCCCCCAGGATCAGCTGCTCCGGGTTCCGGTGGAGGCCCTCCGGCCCAATCCCGAACAGCCCCGCGATCACTTCGATCCGACCGCATTGGCCGATCTCGCGGCCTCGATCAAGACGCACGGTGTGTTGAGCCCGCTGGTCGCGCGGCGGGACGGCGCCGGCCAGTTCGTGCTCGTCGCCGGCGAACGCCGCTGGCGGGCGTCGCGCCTCGCCGGGCTCTCCGAAGTCCCGGTGATCGTCCTGGGGCGGACGCTCTCGTCCACGGAACAGCTCGAGCTGGCGTTGATCGAGAACCTCCAGCGGGAGGACCTCGACCCCGTCGAGTCGGCGCTCGGCTACCAACGCCTCATCCAGCAGTACGCCCACACGCAGGAGTCGGTGGCGCGGCAAGTGGGCAAGGACCGGACGACCGTCGCGAACGCGCTCCGTCTCCTCAAGCTCCCCGCTGCCGGCCTGAAGGCCCTCCGGGAGCACCGCATCAGCGCCGGCCACGCCCGCGCCCTGCTTCCGGTCGAGGACCCCGTGGCGTTCGCGCAAGCGCTGGACGCGGTCCTCACCCGCGAGCTGTCGGTCCGGGCAACGGAGCAGCTCGTCCGGTCGATGAAGAAGCCCCCCGCCGCCCCGGCCCGGGCCGATCGCGGCTACGTGCGCCTCGGCGAACAGCTCACCCGCCACCTGGGTTCCCGGGTGACCCTCCAGCCCCGGCCGCGGGGCGGCGGTCGCATCGTGATCGACTACTCCGATCAGGACGAGCTCGCGCGCCTCACCGGGCACCTCGGCATCTGATGGCCACCCCCGAACGGCCGCTCGCTGCGCTGCTCGGACGCGGCGCGACCTACACGGGTGAGATGAGCTTCGAAGGGCGGGTGCGCGTCGACGGCGTCTTCCGGGGGCGTATCTACACCGACGACACCTTGGAGATCGGGGAGTCGGGGGTGGTGGAGGGGGACATCGACGCCGCCATCCTGGTGGTGGCCGG
>JAYVAS010000584.1:0-7729 GCA_043750895.1 Pseudomonadota bacterium | reverse complement strand
CGGCCCCCGCCCCGTCTGGCTGCCCGGGATGTCTCTGGAGCTTCGGCCTCGCCCAGGACGGCTGGGGCTCGGAGGGCGACGGCTGCGACCTGATGGATCTGGACGTCACCGAGGCCTCCGTAGCCAACGAGTCCTACTGGGACGAGATCTCCTACGTGGGGTACGCGTCCGCAGCCATCACGGGCGAACCGCCGTTCGACGTCTACCAGCCGATCGTGTACTACCGAGAACCGCTTGGCTGGTTCGTGACCGGATACTACAACCGTCCGGCTCGTGGCACGGAGCGGGTCTGGGTTGACGGCTACACCGTCCGCTGGGGGATGAACCTGTACTACGAGTTCCCTTATTGAGTGTCGGGTCCCGTGCGTCCAACCGTCCGTGGTGCCAACTCGGCTGGGGTGCGCGCGTGCCGGCTCCCGTCGCCGTCATCCGGCAAACTCAGTCCGTCCTCGACGCCCTCCAGACTGCGTGTACCGAACGCCCCTCATCCGGCGCTACGCGCCACCTTCTCCCGAAGGGAGAAGGGACGGAACCTCGTGCGCCGACGACTCAACCAGTCAAGACCTCTCCGATGAGGTACTAGCTTCCCCCGTGCCCCGTCCTCCCATCCCCGACCTCCCCGAGTCCCCCGGTCGCTCCGACGCCTGGGACCAGGCCCTGGACGCCTTCCTGGTCCACCGGCGGGTGGAGCGTGCCTCGGCCCGCAACACGCTGGAGGCCTACGGTCGCGACCTGGACCGGTTCACGCGCTGGATGACCGCGTCCGGCTGCCCGGACCCCGCCACGGTCGCCCACGTCGACGTGGCCGCCTACCTCGCGCATCTGAGCCGGCAGGGCCTCGATCCCCGCACGGTGGCCCGTCACCGGTCGGCGTTTCGGCAGCTGTTCAAGTTCCTGCTCGCCGAGGGGCTGATCCGCACCAACCCCAGCACCCTGGTGGAGGCGCCGCGGGCCACCCGAAAGGTCCCCGACGTGCTCTCGGAGCGAGACGTGGAGGCCCTCCTCGCCGCCCCCGACCCGGAGGCGCCGCTGGGCCTGCGGGACCTCGCGATGTTGGAGCTGCTCTACAGCGCGGGCCTCCGGGTCAGCGAGCTGGTGAACCTCCCCTACAAGGCGCTCCACCGCGCCGGCGGCTTCCTGCGCGTGAAAGGAAAGGGCAGCAAGGAGCGGATGATCCCGCTCGGCGACCGCGCCGCCGCGCTGATCGGCGCGTACATCGAGGGGCCGCGCGCCGCGCTCGACCCCCGGTTGGAGGTGGCGGCCCTGTTCCTCTCCGAACGCGGCGAGGCGATGACCCGACACAACTTCTGGCACCGCCTGCGCGCGATGGCCCTGACCGCGGGCATCCCCGTCAGCCGGGTGCATCCCCACGGCATCCGACACGCCTTCGCGACGCACCTGCTGGAGCACGGCGCCGACCTGCGCGCCGTCCAGGCGATGCTCGGCCACGCCGACATCTCCACCACCCAGATCTACACCCACGTGGCCCGGGCGCGTCTCAAGGCGGTGCACGCGGCGGCGCACCCCCGGGGGAAGGACGCCTGAGCCTCGGCGCGGGCGACGTGTGGCGCCCTCCGGCGCCTACCGCGCCGGGCGCACGTCCCAGAAACGAAGCCCGGGTGCCTCCGTCCCGGCCCCGAAGGCGTCCACGAGACACTGCTCGAAGCTCGGCTGGACGGGGCAGGTCGGATCGTGCCGGTGGAGCACCACCGTGCTGAAGCCCATCTTCGTGACCGCCTCGGCCATCGCCGGGCCGCAGGGCCGTGCCTGCCAGGCCTGGAGCACCTTCCGCGCCAGGCCCCCGACGGTCGGGTAGTACGTCGGCGCGGCCGGCAGCACCGGGCTGGGCCGCGCGCGCCGGGCCGCTTCGATTGCGTAGTGGTAGGCCTGGTCGGGGCACTTGGTGCCGAGCAGCGGCAGGTCGAGCACCGCCCCCGCGCCCTCGGTGAGCGCGGCGGGGAGGGGGTCGACGGCGATCACCATCGGGGGCGCCACGAAGGGCCGCGTGGTGACCAGGGTGGTCTCCAACAACCCGACGCCGAGGAAGAGGCCGAGGTGCCAACCACGCGTGATCCCCCGCGCCGCCAGCGCAGCGGCGACCACGATCACGCCGGCCAGGAGCCGGTAGGGCGACTGGCTGGCGGCCAGTGCTGGAGACAGCGCGGAGAGGAGTTGGAAGGGGCCGGGGACGGGGCCGACGGTGTCCCCGAAGGCGAGCAGGAGCAGGCCGGCGAAGGCCAGCCACAGTGCCCACGGTGACCGGCGCCCACCGACGAGCATGCCCACCAGCAGGAAGGCGCCGAAGTAGATGGGGTGCAGGGTCTGGGTGTCGGCGTCGGGCGGACCGGGCGGGAGGAGGAGCCCGGCGAAGGTCGCGGCCTCGGGGAGGTTCGACAAGGACGCGGCATGGCCCGGCGAGCCCTTGGGCCAGAACACCTGGGTGCGCGCCGTGAAGTTCCCGGCGTACCAGGCTCCGGCCAGGGCCGCGCCCACGCCCGCCAACCCGATCGCCGCGTACCGGCGTCGCCACCCGGCGCGCACCAGCGGGCCGTCGGTGACCAGCAGCAGCGCCACCCCCAGGCCCGCCGCGATGGCGAGGTGCGGGCCGGTGAAGGTGAGCCCCACCATCGCCGGACCGAGGAGCGCGAGGGCGCGGTTGGACCCCCGCGCCGCCCACAGCGCGCAGGCCCACACCATCGCGATGCCACCGAGCCAGGACTGCTCGAGCTGCCCGTTCGCGAGCGTCTCGCGCACCCACGGGTGCAGGGCGAGGGTGCCGCCGATCGCCGCCCGACCCCAGCTCCCCAGGCCGAGCGCCCGACCGAGGAGCGCGCCGCCCGCGGCGTTGAACACCGGCACCAGGCTGAAGAAGCTGTTGAAGGCGATGCCGGCGGGCACCACCCAGCCGAACACCAACATGGGCCACACCACCGGCCGCACGTCGGCGACGTCGGGCCAGCCGAGCACCGTGGTGGACCCCGAGAAGGGCGCGCCGAGGGAGAGGTTCGCGCGCGCCAGGCTGGTGGCGAGCAGCTGCGGCTCGGTGAACCGGGTGACCGGCACGAGGTGGACCGGGTCAGCCCAGGACGGGAGGTTGGTCACCACCCCGAGCACGAGGGCGGCGACGAGGACCACGCCCACCGGCCAGCGGGGCGCGTCAGCCGGACTCACGGACCGGCCGGGTCGGCGAGGTCCCACCACCGCAGCTCGGGCGCCGCCTCCCCGGGCCCGAACGCGTCCTCCAGGCAGCGCACCAGCCCGGGCTGGCTGGGGCAGCCGGCGTGCTGGTGCAACACCACGGTGGTGAAGCCCCACCGTGCCAGCTCCGGGGCGAGGAGGGCGCCACACTGCCGGTCCCGGCTCATCCCGAGCACCTTGCCCTGGAGCCCGGGCACGCTCGCGTACACCGCGGTGGTGGCCATGGACGCGGGCGTCGGCCGCAGGCGGCGGGTGGCTTCGATCACGTAATGCACGTTGCCGGCGGGGCAGGTGCCGCTCGCGAAGGGGAGGTCCAGGATGGGCCCGGTGCGCGCGCGGAAGGGGGCGACCACCGCGTCCGCCTCGAAGTCCTGGGTGGCGGGGGGGAAGGGGCGGAGGCCGACGCGGGCGGTCTCGACCCAGGCGATGCCGACCAGGACGAGCGCGACCGCGGGGGTGCGCACCGCCGCCCCGGCGACGAGGGCGAGCGCCACCACCCCCCCCGAGAGGAAGCGGTAGGGCGACTGGCTCTGGGCCAGCGTGTCCGAGATCAGACCGAAGAGCGCGTACGGACCGGGCACGCCCGGCGCGAGGGTCGGCCCCAGGCTGATGAGGACCAGCGCGCCGGCGACCACCAGCCCGGCGCGGACGCCGACGGCGCCGGCCTTCCGGACGCCGAACGCCGCCCCGATCAACAGCGCCCAGCCGAGGAAGTTGGGGTGGAAGGTCAAGCCCTCGGAGACCGTCGCCGCGGGGGGCCAGAACAGGCTCGTCAGCGTGGCGCTCTCCGCCAGCCCCGGCAGGCCGGCGGGGTGCCCGTGGGAGCCTTTCGGCCAGAGCACCTGACTGGCCGAGGAGAAGCCTGACACGTGGTACGCGGCGGCCGCGAGGGTCCCCGCCGCGCCCATCCCCAGCACCCCGGCCCAGGGCCGCCAAAGGCGTCGATCGGCCGCGACGTCGACCAGCGCGATGAGCCCCAGTCCGAACGCGCCGGCCAGCCCGAGGTGGGGGGCCGACACCGCGACCAGCGCCTGCAACAGGCCGACCCCGACCCAGCGCGCCGGTCCGCCCCGACGCGCCCACGCGGCGGCAGCCCAGACCAGGGCGATCACCCCCACGCAGGCCTGCTCCAGCTGCCCGTTGGCGAGCGTCTCCCGGACCCAGGGGTGCCAGGCACAGAGCCCGGCGGTCAGGGTGGCCCCCACGTTCCGCGCGGCGCCGTCTCCCGGCAACCAGGCGCGCCCGAGCAGGTAGCCGCACCCGGCGTTGAACACGGGGATCAGCACGAAGACCAGGTTCACGACGATCAACGGCGGAGTCACGACCGCGAGGGCCGCCGAGGGCCACATCAACGCCCGGAAGGACGCGGGCATGGGCCAGCCGACGAGGTTCACCTCGGGGGCCAGGAACCAGCCCTGTTCGAAGCTGGCTCGCGCGACCGCGTGGGCGAGGAGGTGCCCCGAGGTGAACGCGGTGCGGGGCGCGTAGCGGCTGGGGTCGACCCAGGCGGCCTGATCTCCCCACACGCCGATGGCCAGCGCCCCCGCCAGCACGAGCAGGATGGGCAGATGGCGCCTCACGGGAGCACCCACCAGTCGCTCTCCGGGCCTCGCTGGGGCGGCCCGTAGAGCGCCTCCAGGCACGGGACCACCTGGGGGTGGAGCGGACAGGTCTGGTCGTGGTGGACCACCACGGCGCGGATGCCGAGGCGCGTGAGCCGGGACGGCACGGTGTCGACGCAGTCGGTCAGGGTGAAGGCCCGCTCCAGCTTCCGCCCCATGTCCACCGCGGTGCCCCAGGCGCGGTAGTCGAAGGCCAGCACGAGGGGGATCGGCCGCTCGGTCCACACCGCCTGAACCGCGTCGTGCCAGGCCATCTCGGGGCACTGGGGGTTCGCCAACGGGAGGTCGAGCACCGTGCCTTCGCCGCCGCGCAGCGCCACTGAAGAGGCGTGCGGCACCCACGGCTCGTTGGGGAGCGGCACCCCCCGGTTTCGCACCAGCGCGAGCTCGATCCAGGCCAGCCCCACCAACAGGACCGCGGACCGTGGCCCGCGCACCGTCCACGCCGCCGCGACCGACAGGGCGGCGACCGCGCCCAGCACCAGCCGGTACTGGTTGCCGGACTGCGCCACCGCCGACGACACCATGCCCAGGAGCGCCGCGGGAAGGGGGACGATCACGCTCCCGATGCGGACCTGGTCGCCGAGGGCGAAGATGACCAGGACCGCGGCGATTCCCACCCAGAAGCGCCCCGGTTTTCCGGCGCCGAGCGCAGCCACCAACCCGACCCAACCGAGGTAGGCGCAGTGCACCACCCCCCCCGAGGCGATGCTCGGGAGGGCCGGCGGGAGCAGCAGCGCCCCCAGCGTGGCCGCGTCGAAGATGCCTGGGACCATGGCGGCGGACTGGTGGGTCACGAAGGTGCCGCGCGGCGCGAAGACGTGGGCGCCGCCGGAGAACTGGGGTGCCTGGTAGGCGTTGACCAGAAGCCCCGCCGCGCCCACCCCGACCAACCAGATCACGGCGCGCGCGCGGGGGCCGCGCCACAAGGCGACCACCGCCTGCATCGCCACCCCGATCAGGCCCGCGAGGGCGACGTTGGGAGCGCCGAGGCCCACGGCCAGCGTGACCACGCCCGGGAGCAGCAGCCGTGCGCGCCCGTCACGCTGCGCGACGTGCACGGCGGCCCACAGCAGCGCCGCCCCCCCGATCGGCACCTGCTCGAGCTGCCCGTTGGCGAGGGTGTTCATCACCCAGGCGTTCCAGCACAAAAGCCCGCCCAGCGCCGCCGAGGCCCAGTCCTGCAGCCCCAGCGCCCGACCCAGCACCCAGCCGCTCACGGCGTTGAACACCGGCAGCAGGGTGAAGCAGAGGTTGAGCGCCAGCACCGGCCCGACCACCCGGGCGACCCAGAGCATGGGCCACAACAACGGGGCGAAGCCAGCCCCTCGCGGCGCCCCCAGCAGGTCGGTGTGGCGCGGGAAGGGGAGCTCGCGCGCGCCCAGCGCGAGGTTGATGAATTGGCCCTCGGTGAACCGGGTCTGGGGCAGGGTGTGGAGCGGCTCCAGCCAGCCGCTTCCGACGTTCGCCACCCCGACGAGGAGGGCTACACTCAGCAGCAGCAGCAGCGGACGGGACAACGGGGCCAGTGTAGCCACAATGTGGGTGGTGTGTTCAGCGGCAGGTGAGGTGCAGGAGGCGCGCCCGGGTCGGGGAAACCCCCGTGGGGTCGGTCTCCGTCACCGCGAGCCAGACATCGCCGGCGGGCGTGACGACCAGGTCGTGGGGCTCGGCGTCCCAGCCGTCTGCCGCCACCCCGGACAGGCTCACGCCGAACCCCGCCTCGTCGCCGGCGCGCACCAACACGTCGGTCGCCGTTTCGTCGGCCACGGTCCCCGCGGCCCAGGCGCGGCCCGGGCTGCCGGCGAGCAGGGTGAGCGTCCCCTCGGCGGTGTCGACCGCGCGGTTGGTCTCGTCCTGCACCGTCCATCCGCCCCCTCCGGCATCGTTGACGCCCAACCAGAGCCCGCCGTCGGGCCCGTCGGCGACCCCGGTGTAGCGGACCCCCAGCCGCCGGGACAGCTCGACATGGTCGCCCTCCGCGTCCCCGGTGCGGATCACCCCCCAGGTTCCGCCGTCCGCGTCCTGCTGCCAGCCGGCCGCGATCACCGTGGGGTCGCCCCCGGCCAGGCCCTCGACGCGGCCCTCGCCGCCGAGGCTGGCGGTGTCGACCAGCGCGGCCTCGTCCCCGAAGAGACGCCAGACCGTCCACACCGCGGTGGTCCCGGCCGTCTCCGCGTAGCCCCCGAACCAGGCTCCCGCGCCGCCGCTCACCGCGGCGTAGAGGCGCACGCGCTCGGCGTCCTGGTCCGCCGGGAGCGAGCTGAGCACGCCGTCCCAGCGCGCGGCGAGGAGCTGACGGGCGCCGGTGCTCGGGTCGTACCAGGCGCCTCCGATCCACAGGTCGCCCGCGTCGTCCACCGCCGCCGCGTAGACGAAGGGGAGTCCGCGCTCCCCGGTGGAGATCCAGGCGACCGCGACCGAGCCATCCGCCTCGACCCGATGCACGGTGACGGCGGCAGAGGTGAAGTCGGCGGCGACCTCCTGGACCACGACCCAGGTCGCCTCGGTGCCGGCCGCGAGTGCGCCCACGAAGCGCTGCTCGGCGGCGTCCTCGAAGGTGGCCACCGTGCGCCAGCGGCTGGGATCGGTCCACCAGCCGGGGGCGGCGCCGTCGTCCACGATCCCGTTCTGATCGTCGTCCAGACCGTCACAGTCGTCGTCAGGTCGGCGCGAGGTCGCGGTGTCGCGGGCGGTGTCCGCGCTGTCCGGCCGGGTCGTCGGCGGGACCTTGGGTCCGCAGCCCACGAGCAGCGCGAGGATCACTTCACGAGGCCGCGGAAGACCTCGGGGAGCCGCTTGGGGAGGGAGTCGACCTCGTCGACCTTGAGGAACCGGCCCTTGCCGAAGATCTCGGTGAGGTAGCCGTCGGCGTCCTCGTGGGGGTCGAGCGAGATGCAGTGGACGTG
>JAYVAS010000583.1:0-5500 GCA_043750895.1 Pseudomonadota bacterium | reverse complement strand
CTCGAGCGCGGTGACCTGGACCTCGACGATGCGCTGAAGCTCTTCGAGGAAGGCGTGGCGCTCGTGCGCGAGTGCCACGAGAAGCTCGATGCCGCTGAGGCCCGGATCGTTGCGCTCTCCGCGGGGTCGGGGGGGATTTTGGAGACAGAAAGTCGCAAAGATGTAGATCGGTCCTGACGGGCCGTTGACACCCAGCGGTTCCCACCTTGGTAGGGTTCCGCGCCCCCGCGAGAGGCAGCATGTTCGACAACGTTGGCCGCGAATCCGGACGCCAGAGAGAACGCCAGGCAGGCGCGTTCTTCCTGTCTTTGTTGATCAACGGCTCCGCCTTCGCGGCCCTGCTCTGGCTGGGGTCCCGGGTCGTCGAGGAGATCAAGGAGGAGGAGGAGTTGCTCGAGGTCGCCGTGAACCTCGCTCCGCCTCCGCCTCCGCCTCCGCCCCCTCCCGCGGGCGGCCGGAAGACCGTCAAGAAGGAGAAGACCGAGGTCACTCCCATCCCGGAGGACGTCCCGGTCGACCCCGTGCCGCTGCCCGAACCCGAGACGGAAGAGGTGGCGGATGCCGGAGTGGAAGGCGGCGTCGAGGGCGGCGTCGAGGGTGGCGTCGTCGGCGGAGTGGTGGGCGGCGTGATCGGGGGGACCTTGGGCGGTCAGCTCGGCGCCACCGGCGTCAAGACCGTCCACTGGTCCGAGGTGCAGGCGAAGGTCAAGGGCGAGTGCAAGATGCCCGCCACCGCGACCGAGCTGTACCCGGCCGGCACCGAAGAATACTGCGTCGTCCGCATCATGATCGACGAGAAGGGCGTGCCCAGCTCGGTCGAGTCCCGGAGCTGCTCCCCGGTGTTCGTGCAGTCCGCGCGTGAGTGCGGCATGAAGTACCGCTTCTACCCGCTCAAGCAGGGGGGACAGGCGATCGGCGCCCAGTTCGACCTGCGCCTCGTCTACCGCATCAAGTAGACCCCTTCCCGCCTTCCTTTTTCGAACTGGCTACCTACCGAGGACACGATGGACCTTACTCCGCAACACGTCTGGGCATCCATGGGGATTCCCGCCAAGATGGTCGTCTTCACGCTCCTGATCATGCTGTTCTGGAGCGTCTACGTCGCCATCGAGCGCTCGCTTCTGTTCCTCAAGGCGCGCGCCCAGTCCCGGGCCATCGCCGAGGCGATCTCCAAGCCGCTCGGCCAGGGCGATCTCGACGGCGCGCTCAAGCTCACCAAGAGCGACGCCTACAAGGCCAGCTACCTTGCCACCGTGCTCCGCGCCGGCCTCGGTGAGCTCGTCGCGCGCCCCGATCGCCACGGCCTCGAAGCCGTCAAGCGCGTCATCGACCGCGTCTCCACCCAGGAGAACGCCTCGCTGCGCAAGGGCCTCAACGTCCTCGCCACCACCGGCTCTACCGCGCCCTTCGTCGGGCTGGTGGGCACCATCATGGGCATCATCAACGCCTTCACCATGATGTCCAAGGAAGGCGGCGGCGACTTGACCGCCATCTCCGGCGGTATCGCCGAGGCGCTCGTGACCACGGCCGTCGGCATCGGCGTCGCGATCGTCGCGATCTGGGTCTACAACTACTTCAACGCCGTCCTGGACGACATCGCCAAGGACGTCGACACCTCCTCGAAGGAGCTGATCGACTGGTGTGAGAAAGAAGTGCTGCGCCGGTCAGAATCTCAGGCCGCGAAGTAGAGGCCCGGGATGGGCGCCAAGGTCGGAGGGAGCAAAGGCGGAGCGATGGCGGACATCAATGTCACGCCGCTCGTGGACGTCGTTCTCGTCCTCCTCATCATCTTCATGGTCATCACCCCGATGCTCTCGTCGGGCGTGGACGTGAACCTGCCCAAGGCGAAGACGGCCGAGTCCGAGAAGGACCTGGGCCAGCACTTCGTGATCTCGGTGAAGGGCGACGGCAGCATCTTCGTGGACCGGACGCCGGCCACCCTGGACAACATCGTCGGCCTCGTGCTCGAGATGCGCGCGGACCGCCCCATGCTGATCAAGGGGGATCTCGGCGCCACCTATGGTCAGGTTCGCACGGTGCTGGACAAGGTGCACGAAGGTGTGCCGGGTACCGACACCATGCTGCTCGCCACCGAAAAGCTCAAGGAGAAGTAGCCCATGGGCGCGAAGGTAGGCCCGTCCAAGGGCGGACTCGACGAGATCAACGTGACGCCGCTCATCGACGTGGTGTTGGTGTTGCTGATCATCTTCATGGTCCTCACGCCGATGACCGTCGAGAAGATGGCGTCCAACCTCCCTCCGGTGGATCCTCCGGAGGAGCCGCCGCCCGACGTGCCGCCCGACCAGCTGATGGTGGCGGTCTTTGCGGACGGCACGGTGGCGCTGAACCTCAAGCCCGAGGCGACGGACGAGGCGCTGCACGAGGACATCCGGGTGCGCATCCGTGGGATGGAGAAGAAGACGGTGTTCGTCGACGCCGACCCCAAGGCCAACTACGGCCGTGTGGTGCAGGTCATCGACCTTGCGCGTGACGCGGGTGCCGAGCGGATCGGGTTCGCGGATCTGAAGGACGAGGGCCCGGCCCGGCTTCCCCCCGGGGTCGACCCGAGCACGCTCGGCCAGCCGGCCGCGCCGGTGCCGGGAGCGCCTCCGCCCGCGCCGTGAGTCCCTTCGATCGTGTCGGTCCGGCTATTGTCCGGGAGGTCGTCGACCGATTTGTAGATCGCATGTTCGACGACTTCATCATCGGCTTCCTGTTCACGGGCAAGGACCGGGACCGGATCAAGCAGCACGAGTACGAGCACGCCGCGCGGGTGCTTGGCGGCGACGTGCCCTACACCGGCCGGAACATCCCGGACCTGCACCGTCCGCTGCGCATCAACGCCGGTCAGTTTCGGCGTCGTCTCGCGATCCTGCGCACCGAGCTTGAGCGTGCGGGCGTGCCCGATGATATCGGCGGCGTCTGGATCGAGGCCCAGCAGCGAATGGAACGGCAGATTACGGACGGCACCGACTGCGCACCCGGTGGAGCGACCAATGTTCCAGGTCGGTGAACGGGCGCCACAGTTCACGTTAAACCTCGTCTCCGGCTTGCCGGTGGACATGAAACGGCAGGCGACGGTACTGGCGTTTTTGCGTCCCGTCACCGGATGCCAGAGCCGCGTCGCGGTGAACCTGCTCCAGGAGGCCTGGGGTCGGTTCGACGCCGCCGGCATGTCCGTGGTGGGGCTCACCCAGGCCCCCCTCGAGTTCGCCCGGGACTTCGTGCCTCGCTACCACGTGCTCTTCCCGATGGTGTGCGACGAATCGGGCGAGTTCTTCGAGGCCTACGGGACCACGCGGGACACCGGCTACATGGGGACGCTCAAGTCGCTGCGCCCGTCGAGCGTCCGGTTGGCCTTCGAGGCGCTCAACCTGGGCCGGGCGGGTCCCCAGCTCCCGTCCACGCAGCTCCCCGCCTTCTTCGTGATCGCCACGGACGGCACCGTGAAGTACGCGCGCTACGGCACGTCCATCACCGAGCAGCCCGACATCGAGGCGTTGTGGGCCGCTTCGGCGCCCTGATCGCGCTGCTGGGCCTGACCGGGTGTGATCGGTTGAGCTCCACGAGCGATTCGATCCTCCCGGTCCAGCTCTCGCTGCTCGTCGAACAGCTCGACGGCACGCCCCTCTCGGTCGTCGTAGACCTGCGCCGGAACAGTCGTTTCCAGCTCGACGTCCGGGTGAGCCGCGGTCAGCGGTTCTTCGACGGCGTGCATTTGTGGGAGGCGTTCGCGGTTCGGACGGACGACGCCTTCACCTACCGCTTCAACGACCTCCTCTCCGAAACCACGCGGGACCTGCCCCTCCGGATGGCGACGGCGCCCGAGCTGCTCTCCATCGGCCGCACCGACGTGTACGTCGGGCAAGGAGACCGCCTGTTCGTGTGCGGCTTCAACCGATGGTCCTGCGCGCCCACCAGCGAAGTGGCCCCGCCGCCGATCGATCACCAAGGGCCGGCCCGGGGATTCCACGTCCGGGAGGAGGACGGCGCGGTCTGGCTCACCTTGCCCATGGACGACTCGCCCGAGGGGGAGCCCATCATCGACAACGTCCGTCGGGTCGTGGGGCTGCACTGGATTCACGAGCGCTTTTTCGAGGCGGTCCCGGTGCTGGACCGGATGTACCGGGGCCGCGCGAACCTGACCGTGTCGGACCGGCCGGTGGTGGTCGACGGGGACCTCGACGACTGGGCCGAGGCCGTCCCGGTGGTGGTCGAGTCCCCGTGGCAGATCGAGGACGGCCCCCTCGCGTGGGGTGGGCCGCAGGACGCGAGCTTCTCGGTGGCCGCGGCGCGGTCGGCCGGTCAGCTGTGCTTCGCGGGCCGGGTGCGGGACGACCACCTCGTGTCCGGGGACGCGGTTCACATCGGCGTCGGAGACCAGGACTTCACGGTCGGGCTGCTCGACGCGGAACGCGACTGGTTCGGGGTTCGGTTCGAGGCCTGCCTTCCGGTCGCACTCACCCAACAGGCGGAGGCCTTCGGCGTGGAGTTCGTCGACGTGGACCCGGGCCAGGCCGTGACGGTGCTCGCGACCTCTCCGCAGCTCGGTGGGCGGCCCACCGGCACCTTGCGGGTGGCCACGCAGACGCCGTGAGGCGTCCGCTGGTCAGACCGGTCCGTGGGGGACGGTGGCGAGGACCGCCACCGCGGTGAGCAGGTACAGGACGATGGTGATCTGGATCGGGCGATCCCTGAGCAGGGTCTCGTCGGGGGCGGCGCCCTCTCCCTTCTGATCCATCAGGTAGATGTACCGGAAGATCCCGTACAGTACGTAGGGGAGGGTCAACAGCAGCCAGGGCGTCGGTGAACCCAGGACGGTGTAGATGGCGTACGAGCTGATGGTCCCGCTCGTGGTGATGGCCTGGAACTCCTGGAGCATCGCCGGGCTGTACTCGTCCAGGCTCTTGCGGGTGCCCTTGGAGCGCCCCTCCATCAGCAGGATCTCGCCCCGCCGCTTGTTGAACCCGAGGAACAGCGCGAAGAAGGCGGTGCATACCAGGAGCCAGGGGCTGATGCGCACTTCGATGGCGAGCGCGCCGGCCACCGCCCGCCAGATGTAGCAGGTGGCGAGGAACATCACGTCGAGGATGACGTGGTGCTTGAAGTAGGTGCTGTAGGAGAGGGTGGTGGCGAAGTAGAGCAACGACGCGCACAGGAACGGCAGGCCGATCCAGCCGGCCAGGCCGAGCGCCAGGACCACGCAGACCAGCATGAGGCCCCACGCCATGCCGGGCGTGATCTCGCGCGCCGCGATGGGGCGGTGGCGCTTCTTGGGGTGGTGGCGGTCGGCCTCGGCGTCGCGGAGGTCGTTGTAGACGTAGCCGGTGCTGGAGAGCAGGCAGAACACGACGAAGGCGAGCAGGCTGGTCGCCCACCCCTGGGGGCTGCGGAAGCCCTCGGAGAAGATGAGCGCGGCAAACAACAGGCCGTTCTTGGTCCACTGTTTGGGGCGCAAGGCCGCGACGAGCGCCGCCGGCGTCGAGCGCCGGGGCTGGGG
>JAYVAS010000582.1:0-14038 GCA_043750895.1 Pseudomonadota bacterium | reverse complement strand
CGGATAGGCTCCGCGGCTGCTCACCGTCCCCCCGGAGGCATCGTGACGGACTCCCTTCCGCGCCTGCCCGAGACTTCCCCGCTCCCCCCCTGCACGCGTGAGGAACTGCTCGCGTTGCACCGCCAGATGTTGCTCATCCGGCGCGTCGAGGAGCTGGCCGCCAAGGCCTACACCCAGCGGAAGATCCTCGGTTTCTGCCACCTCTACATCGGCCAGGAGTCGGTGGCGGTCGGCGCCGCTGCCGCCTGCCGCCCCGAAGATCACTGGATCACCGGCTACCGCGAGCACGGCCAGGCCATGGCCAAGGGGGTCTCGCCCAAGGCGGTGCTCGCCGAGCTGTTCGGCAAGGACACCGGCTGCACCCACGGCCTGGGGGGGTCCATGCACCTCTTCGACGCCTCGGTGAACTTCATGGGCGGCTACGGCATCGTGGGCGGGCAGGTCCCGCTCGCCTCGGGCGTGGCCTGGGCGCTCAAGCAGCGCAAGACGGGCGGCGTCTGCCTGTGTTTCTTCGGGGATGGCGCGGCCAGCCAGGGCGCGTTCTTCGAGGCGCTCTGCCTCGCCCAGCTCTACAAGCTGCCCGCCGTGTTCATCTGCGAGAACAACTACTACGCGATGGGCACCGCGGTGGACCGCGCCAGCGCCATCACCGACATGTCACTCCGGGGGCTCGGGGTCGGCATGGTGCACGAGCAGTTCGAGGCCTTCGACGTCGAGCACGTGCGGGCCCGGGTGGGTGCCGCCGTGGCCCACGCCCGCGAGGGCAAGGGCCCCGTCATCCTCGAGGCCATCACCTACCGGTACCGCGGCCACTCGATGTCGGATCCCGCGAAGTACCGGAAGGACGGCGAGCTCGAGGACAAGAAGCTCTCCGACCCGCTGTTGCTCTCCGAGCGTGCGCTCCGGGCACACGGCGTCGGCGATGCCGAGCTCGAGGCGGTCCACGCGTCCGTCGAGGCCGAGGCTGAAGAGGCCTACCTGTTCGCCGAGACCTCCCCGATCCCCGATCCGGATCGGCTCTACGCTTACACCTACACCCAGTCGCATTCGTGAGGGGACGCAGCCGATGCCCGTGATTGCCATGCGCGAGGCCATCCGTCAGGCGATGGCCGAGGAGATGCGCCGGGACCCCCTCGTCTTCCTGATGGGAGAAGAGGTGGCCCAGTACGACGGCGCCTACAAGGTGAGCCAGGGGATGCTCGACGAGTTCGGCCCCGACCGCATCGTGGACACCCCCATCGCCGAGAACGGCTTCGCCGGCCTGGGCATTGGCGCCGCCATGGCAGGCATGCGCCCCATCATCGAGTTCATGACCTGGAACTTCTCCCTCGTGGCGTACGACCAGATCATCAACAACGCAGCCCGCATCTACCAGATGAGCGCCGGGCAGTACAAGGTGCCCATCGTGTTCCGCGGCGCCAACGGCCACGCCGAGAACCTCGCCTCCCAACACAGCACCTCGGTCGAGAGCCTCTACGCCCACTTCCCAGGCTTGAAGGTGGTCTTCCCGTCCACCCCCTACGACGCCAAGGGCCTCTTGAAGAGCGCCATCCGCGACGACAACCCGGTCATCTTCCTCGAGAGCGAGCTCACCTACGGCCTCAAGGGTGAGGTCCCCGCCGAGGAGTACCTCATCCCCATCGGCGTGGCCGACCTCAAACGCGACGGCACCGACGTCACCCTCATCGCCTGGGGCAAGCCCGTCGCCACCTGCCTCAAGGCCGCCGAGCTGCTCGCCACCCAGGGGGTGGAGGCCCAGGTCCTCGACCTGCGCTCGCTGCGCCCCCTCGACCACGACGCCATCTTCAACGCCGTGGCCAAGACCCACCACGTGGTGGTGGTGCAGGAAGGCTTCCCCTACGCCGGCGTCGGCGCCGAGATCGTCGCCCGCATCATGGAGAGCTGCTTCGACCTGCTCGACGGCCCGGTGCTGCGCGTCACCAACCGGGATCTACCCCAACCCTACGCCACCAACCTGGAGAAGCTCGTCATCATCACCCCCGAGCGGGTGGCGGAGGCGGCGCTGTCCACCTTGGGGAGGAAGTAGATGGCCGAATTCTTCGTGATGCCCCAGGCCAGCCCCACCATGACGGTGGGCGTGGTCGGCAAGTGGCTCGTGGCCGAGGGCGCCAAGCTGACGCCCCAGACCGCGATCGCCGAGGTCGAGACCGACAAAGCCACGATGGAGATCGAGGTCTTCGACGTGGGCGTGATGCTGAAGCTGCTCGCCACCGAAGGCGAGGAGGTCGCCCCCGGCAAGCCCATCGCGATCATCGGCAAGGCGGCCGGAGAGGACATCTCCGCGTTGTTGGCCGAGTACGCGAAGATGAAGGATCAGGGGGCGGGGGGTGCCCCCCCGCAACGCCCCCCGGACGCCGCGCCGGTCGCCCCGGTGCCGGCCGAAGCCCCCGTGGCCGCGGCTCCCGCGGTCGTGCCCGCTGCGGCCCCGGTCGTGGCGGCTCCCGTCCCTCCGGCGGCCACGCCCCCCCGTCCGTCCGAACCCGGCAAGGCCCCCGCGCCCTCCTGGGCCGGCCAGCCCATCGACACCGCCATCATGGAGCCGCGCGGTCGGTTCACCGCGGGCGGGCCGCGCGTCATCGCCTCGCCGCTGGCGCGCACCCTCGCCGCCGAGAAGGGTGTCAACCTCGCCCGCGTGCGCGGGTCGGGCGCCAACGGCCGCATCGTGGCCGCCGACGTCGAAGCGGTCGGCAGCACGCCGGTCGTGATCGCGCCGGTGGACGTCCCCAAGCGGGTCACCCAGATGCGCAAGACCATCGCGCGGCGGCTCACCGAGGTGCACCAGCAGGTGCCGGTCTTTTACCTGACGGTCACGCTCGACGTATCGGCGTTCGTGGTGTGGAAGGCGAAGCTGGCCGACCGCGGCGTGAAGGTCAGCTACAACGACCTGCTCATGAAGGCCGTCGCCGGCGCGTTACGCGATGTCCCGGCCGCCAACGCCGCCTGGATGGGGGACACCATCGTCGAGCGTGGCGCGGTGGACGTCGGTGTGGCCGTCGCCCTGCCCGACGGCCTGATCACCCCGGTGGTGCGCAACGCCGACACCAAGTCGGTGAGCCAGATCGCCGCCGAGGTGCGCGAGCTGGCGGGCCGCGCCAAGGAAGGCAAGCTCGCCGCCGAGGAGTACACCGGCGGCACCTTCACCGTGTCAAACCTGGGCATGTTCGACATCGACCACTTCACCGCCATCCTCAACCCGCCCGAAGCGGCCATCCTCGCCGTCGGCCGCGTGGCCCAGGTGGCGGACGTGGTGAACGGTCAGGTGGTGCCGGCCTGGCGCATGAAGGTGACCATGACCTGCGACCACCGTGTCATCGATGGCGCGCTCGGCGCCCGCTTCCTCCAGGCGCTGCGCGGCTACGTCGAGTGCCCCGCCCTGTTGGGGTCGTGATGGCAGAGAGCTTCGACGTCCTGGTCATCGGTGGTGGTCCGGCCGGCTACGTGGCGGCGATCCGCGCCCAACAGCTCGGATTGAAGGCGGCCTGTGTCGAGAAGGACCGCCTCGGCGGCGTGTGTCTCAACATCGGCTGCATCCCCAGCAAGGCGCTGCTGCGCGCCGCCGAGCAGTACCGTTTCCTCAAGAGCGAAACCGAGGCCTTCGGCATCTCCGTGGACAACGTGCGCCACGACTGGGCCAAGGTCATCGCCCGCTCGCGCAAGATCGCCGACCAATCCGAGCGCGGCGTCCAATTCCTGTTCAAGAAATACGGTGTCACCTCCATCAAGGGCACCGCCACCATCGTCGGCCCCGGACGGGTCCGGGTGGGGGACCAGGAGATCACCGCCAGGCACGTGCTGATCGCCACCGGCGCCCGCGCGAAGTTCTTCCCGGGCATGGAGCCCGACGGCGAGAAGATCCTCACCTACAAGGAGGCGATCGTCGCCACCACCCAACCCGAGTCGGTGATCGTGCTCGGCTCGGGCGCGATCGGGTTGGAGTTCGCCTACCTGTGGAACAGCTTCGGCACCAAGGTCACCGTGGTGGAGGGCCTGGACCGCATCTGCCCGCTGGAGGACGTGGACTGCTCCACCGAGATGGCCCGCGCCTTCAAGAAGCAGGGCATCGAGATCAAGACCGGGTCCTTCTGCAAGAGCGTGGTCCGCAAGGGCGACGGCGTCGAGGTCACCCTGGCCGACGGCACCGTGCTCACCGCCGCGCAGTGCCTGCTCGCGTTGGGTGTCACGCCCAACGTGGAGGGGATCGGCCTGGACGCGGTCGGGATCCAACTCGGCAAGGGCAACTGGATCACCCACGACGCCAACTTTCTTACCACCGCGGCGGGTTTCTACGCGGTGGGCGACGTCTCCGGACCACCGGCGCTGGCCCACACCGCCTACGCCGAGGCGCACGTGTGCGTGGACCGCATCGCCGGGAAACACAGCCCCGACGTCGACTACGCCAACATGCCGGCGGCCACCTACTGTCAGCCGCAGATCGCGTCGGTGGGCCTGACCGAGGCCGCCGCCAAGGCGCAGGGGCTCGACTTCACCGTCGGCAAGTTCCCCTACTCGGCCAACGGCAAGGCCCGCGCCATCGGCGCCAGCGAAGGCCTGGTCAAGGTCATCGTGGACAAGCGGTACGGCCTGATCCTGGGCGCCCACCTCGTCGGCCACGACGCCAGCGAGCAGCTCGCCAACTTCGTGATGGCGCGCGGCGCCGAGGTGACGGCCGAGCACTTCCTCCACACCGTCCACGCGCACCCTACCCTGGGCGAGGCGATGTACGAGGCGGTGGCGGTGGCGCTGGGGAAGTCGGCGCACATCTGAACTCCTGAGGTTCCATGCTCCTTCTCCTCCTCGCCTGCGGCCTCACCGGCAACCCCACCGCGCCCAGCGCGCCCTCGGAGGCGCCAGCCAAATCCCAAGCCAAGGACACCTTGGACCGCGTGAAGGTCTCGACCGACCTCTCGGCGCTGCGGCAGAGCGTGCGCCTGTACCGGATGAACCACGAGGACAAGAACCCCCCGTCGCTGGACGACATCGGGGTGAGCGGCCTCAACTACCTGGGCTACTACGAATACAATCCGATGACGGGCGACGTCACCTGCCCCGAGTACCCCTCCCTGTGATCGTGGAGACCATCCCCTGCCTGCGTGACAACTACGCCTACTACCTGCCCGAATTGGGCGTGGTGGTGGATCCCTCCGAGGCCGAGCCGGTCCTCGCCGCGGTGGGTGACCGGCCGCTGCGCGCCATCTGGTGTACCCACCACCACTGGGACCACGTGGGCGGGATCCCCGCGTTGAAACAGCGCTACCCCGCGCTGCGCGTGGTCGGGTCCGGATACGACCGGGACCGCATCGACGGGCTGACGGAGACCGCCGAGGAGGGCGACACCCTCGACGGGGCCAGGATCCTCGCCATCCCCGGCCACACCTTGGGCGCCATCGCCTTCGTCTTCCCCGACGCGGTGTTCACCGGGGACACGCTTTTCCTGGCCGGTTGTGGGCGCTTGTTCGAGGGCACCCCCGCGGTCATGGTGGAGTCGCTGGCCAAGCTCCGCGCCCTCCCCGACGCCACGCGGGTGTACGGCGGGCACGAGTACACCGTGAACAACCTGAAGTTCGCCCATACGGTCGGCTGCGCGCAGCGGCGGGTGGCCGGTCCGCCGCCGGGGACCATCGGCGAAGAGAGGGCCACCAACCCGTTCTTACGGTGGGACGACGCCGCGCTGGCGGCGCGGGTGGGGACGGCGCCAGGGGTGGCGTGTTTTGCGGAGGTACGGAGGAGGAAGGACGGGTTTTAGCGTTTCGTCGCGCTTTTGACCTTGCCCAATCGACGGACCACTTGAGATTCAGGTCGCGGGCGGCGTCGCGTGGGGCAACGCGGACGGGGGGTCTCGCCGCGAGGGTGGGTCGCGGCGTCGCGTAGCGCGACGCGGACGGGGGGTCTCGCCGCAGTTTGAGGATAAGGCGACCAACCCGTTCTTACGCTGGGACGATGCCGCGTTGGCGGCGCGGGTCGGAACGGAGCCATTGGTGGCGTGTTTCGCGGGCGCGCGGAGGATGAAGGACGATTTTTCGATAGAGGACGCAGCCATAGCGCAGGATGTGATTGAAGTCGAACAACGACAAGATGCTCTTCAATGCATCGAAATCGTGAACCATGAGCGAAGTGGTGAGCGAAGTTGTGAGCGAAGTGAAGGCCGATCCGACGTGGCCGGCAACCCCGAAGCAAGGGGCAGCGACCCTACGCGGTCCAGCGCCCCTACTTCCACGCCCGCGAAATCACGATGTCGATCGCAGCGATGATCCGGTCCCCGTCCCCCACCAGGGTGCCGGTCGGAACCGCTGACGCCACCACCAGCGGGATGACCACCCTCCGCCGGTACGCGTCCAGGCGCTGCGACTGGACGATCACCATCAAAGTGTCGAGTGCTCGTCGGAGAAGGACCCCACCCGCTCCCCGAATGCGTTCCAGGCGGTGACTGCGTTTGCGAGCGCAGCGTCGGCCTCGACCCGCCGCGCGAGCTCCGCCTCCAAGAACGCGACCAGCAGGGTCTCGACGCGCTCGGAAAGGTTGTCGGTGACCTCGCGCACCTTGACTACGAGGTCCTGGTTCAAGGACAGGTTGACGGCCCGTTTGGCGGCGCGCGGGTTGTAGACTGCATGCATCTGCACCTCTATGCAGGGGCAGCCGTCGACGGCGGCGCGGACACCAGCGCGCTTGCGCTGGGAGAGTGGTGCGGCTACAGTAGCCGCACGAGGTGTCCGATGAGCGTCGTCAGCGTGCGGGTCCTCAAGGACGAACTGTCGGAGTATCTGCGGCGGGCGGAGGCGGGGGAGAGGGTGACGGTCACGCGGGACGGGAAACCCATCGCGGCGATCGTGGGTCTCCGCCAGGCCGAGGACGCCGACGAGGAAGCTGTATTCGTGCGTCTGGTCGCCTCGGGGACACTATCGAGGATGCCCTCCCTCCTGACAGACCTGACGCCCCCGATTGGGCCGCGACCGGGCACGCCGCTCTCCAAGATCATCCTGGAGGATCGGGATGATCGCGTACGTTGACAGCTCCGCGCTGGCCAAACTCTACGTGTCCGAGCGCGGGACCGAGGGCGTGGGCCGAATCGCCGCAGTACATCCCCTGGCGGCTTCATCCGTGACGTACGTGGAGGTGCGGTCGGCCCTTGCCCGCCGCGCGCGCGAAGGAGAGCTGACCCGGGAGGAGGTGAGGCACGCCGCCGCACGTCTGGACGCCCATTGGCAGGTCATCGCGGTGGTCCCCTCGGACGACCGCCTCTTCCGCGTCGCCGCCGACCTTTGCGACCGCCGCCCGCTCCGCGCCGGGGACGCCATTCAGCTCGCGAGCGCCCTGGCGCTTCGGAATCAGGGCGCCGAGGTCACCTTCGTCTGCGCCGACCGGCAGCTCCTCGCCGCCGCCGCCGCCGAGGGTCTCGGAGTTCTCGACCCCGAGGCCTGACTACTTCCGCTACCCACGCCACATCGCCGGCACGTCCCGCCGGCACCCACCCCCTACTCCCCCCTTGACACTCCCCCGTTCGACCGGTGAACATCTGACCGCGCCGACCCCGGCGCACGGAGCCCCGTCATGGTCCGCACCGCCCTCTGATTCCCCCGCCAGCCCGCAGGTTGCGGGCCCTCACCGGTGCCCCGGGCCTGAGCTTCAGCGCAGGCCGATGGCGCCTGCCCTGGAGTTTTCATGAACCTCGAAGCCGCCCTCGCCGCCGCCGACCGCATCGCCACCGAAGTCGCCGGGCCCAACGCCCCCGCCGTCGACCGCGACGCCGCCTTCCCCACCGCCTCCATCGACGCCCTGCGCGCCGCCGGCCTGCTCGGGCTGATCAGCGCCACGGAGGTCGGCGGCTCGGGCCTCGGTCTCCGCGCCGCCGCGCTGGTGGTCGAGCGCCTCGCCCGCGCCTGCGGCTCCACCGCGATGGTCACCGCCATGCACTACGCCGGCACCGCGGTGATCGAGAAGTTCGGCGGCATTGCCGTGCGGTCCGACATCGCGGCCGGCCGCCACCTGTCCACCCTGGCCTTCTCGGAGGTCGGCTCCCGCTCCCACTTCTGGGCGCCGCTCTCCACCGCCACCCGAAACGGCGACACGGTGACGCTCGACGGCAAGAAGAGCTGGATCACCTCGGCCCACCAGGCCACCGCCTTCGTGTGGTCGAGCCGCCCCGCCAGCGCGGAGGGCTTCTCCTCGATCTGGCTCGTCCCCAACCCCAACGCCGGGCTCACGGTACAGGGCGGCTTCGACGGCCTGGGCCTGCGCGGCAACGACTCCGCACCGGTGCACGCCGCGGGCGTCCGCATCGGCGCCGGCAACCTGCTCGGCGAGGACGGCAAGGGTTTCGACACCATGATGGGCGTGGTCCTCCCCATCTTCTCGGTCATGAACGCCGCCTGCTCGATCGGACTCATGGAGGCCGCCGTCATCGGGGCCGCCGGCCACTGCAGCGCCGTCAAGCACGAGCACCTCGGCTCCTCGCTGGCGGACCTGCCCACCATCCGCGCCTACCTCGCCCGGATGAAGATCCGCGCCGACGCCACCCGCTGCCTGTGGATGGACACCCTCGACGCGCTCGAGACGGGCCGCGCCGACGCCATGCTGCGTGTCCTCGAAGTGAAGGCCGCCGCGGGCGAAGCGGCGCTGGAGGTCACCAGCACGGGCATGCGGGTGTGCGGCGGGGCCGCGTACCGCAAGGAGGTCGGCGTCGAGCGTGCCTTCCGCGACGCGCAGGCCGCCTCGGTCATGGCCCCCACCACCGACCAGGCGTACGACTTCATCGGCAAGGCCGTCACCGGCATGCCGCTCTTTTGAGTTTGAGGGGGGCACCGCCCGGGCGAGCCCGTCGCCCGCCGCGGGTCCCCCCTACCGCGGCGTCCCCTCGGGCTCCGGCACGCCTCCGCCCTCGGCGGGGGCCGGGCAGATAGCCCGTCCCCCGCGCCCCTCTCCCCCCCCGTCCAGACTTGATCCGGAGCTCCCATGTCCTCCCCCTTCATCCTCGGCGCCGTGGCCTACGACCCCAAGGTCGTGACCATCTGGGACGGCTTCAAGCTGTTCTTCGAGCAGCACGGCCTGCCCTTCGACTACATCCTGTACACGTCCTACGAGCGGCAGGTGGAGGCGCACCTCGCCGGTCAGGTGCAGGTGGCGTGGAACTCGCCGCTGGCGTGGATCGAGGCCGACCGCGCCGCCCCGAAGCGTGGTCGTAAGGCCCGGGCGGTAGCGATGCGGGACTCGGACTGCGACCTCACCTCGGTGATCGTGGTCCGCGCGGAGAGCCCGTACCGGACGCTGCAGGATCTGCAGGGGAAGCGGCTCGGCGTGGGGGCGAGCGACAGCCCCCAGGCGACCCTCATCCCGCTGCTCCACCTCGCCGAGCTGGGGGTGCAGGGCGAGGTCGTGCGCCATGACGTGCTGGTCGGGAAACACGGGGACCACATCGGCGGGGAGCGGGACGCCATCCGGGCGCTGCTCCGCGGCGAGGTCGACGCGGCCTGCATCATCGACGGCAACCACCTCGGCTTCGCGCGGGACGGCACGATGGCCCCGGGTGCCACCCGCATCCTCGGCCAGACCGCCCCGTACGACCACTGTAACTTCACCGTGTTCGACGACGCGCCCGCCGCCCAGGTGGCGCGCTTCGCCCAACTGTTGTTGGGAATGTCCTACGACGATCCGGCGGTGCGCCCGCTGATGGACCTCGAAGGGCTCAAGGCCTGGCGCCCCGGCCGTACCGAGGGCTACGCGGCCCTGGAGCGGGCGGTCGACCGCACGGGATACCTCAACGAATGGCTGCGGAGCGTGGCCTGAACCCACCTCTCACCGTCCGACGCTGCCGGCCCGGGTAGGGGGGGAGCCGGAGGCGGCATGCCTTGGCAAGGTGCGGCGGACAGGCCCCGTTCGGAATCTGTGGATGTCGGCGACAGCGGCCTCACATCCATGGTAGCGTCCCCTCGCTACAGGAGATTCACATGCCGAGGCCAGGATTCCTCCCGTTCGTGCCTGTGTGGACCAAGCCGGGAAACGCCGGCGGAGACCGTCGCTTCTTCCCTGCCGGCAACGTGCTCAGGTCGGCCGATGTCAAGAGCGTCCTCGCGGCGATCGAGATGTACGCGTCCCAGGGCGACTTCACCGCCGAGTTTGCGTTCCAGGAATCGGACGAGGGCATCGTATGGCCGGCGTGGAGTTCCTTCACGTCGCTGGCGACGGTGCTCTCGATCGCCACCGACTCGGTGATCTACGACGCGGCCTGGCAGGCGATCACGCTGACCAAGGGCTTCTTCCGACCGGGGTTTGCGGTTCGGAACACCGCCGGGGTGGTCAACCAGCACGCCCTGCTCTCGCTTCGCTTCGAATCGCGCTCCTGCTGAAAGGAGCGGCACTTCCCATGGCGTGGCGCGACCAGGATCAAGCCTTCGTAGTGTACGATCGTGTCGGCGTGGTGGTGTCCACGCCCCTCGGCTCCCGCCCGTCCGGGGGTACCTACGACGTGGCCTTCGGCTCGACCTGCTCAGTAGCTGGCGTACCGGTTGCGATGGGGTCGGGGTCGCGGTTCGGCTCGATCACCCATCCCCATTTCGACGAGGGGCGACAACTGCGCACCTTTGTCGTGCCTAATCTTGGGCTGATGGCGGTAGATCTCACCGTACCCGACCCGGCGCAGCCGGGTGGCTACCAACGATTCGTGGACTATGCGGGTGTGGCACCTCCGAGCCCTGCAGTGGTGTGCTACTTGGAGACGGTCGGCGCCCGTCCCGCTGAAAGCGGAGGGTGGACCTGGACTGGCTCCGGCTGGGAGACGATCGCGGACGGGGAGCGGCAGCACGTACACCCGGTCCAGACCAGCGGTCCGGCGAACCCGGCCTATCCCTTGGTTCCCACTGGCGTGGAACTGCTCCTTCGGCAGGACGTGAGCGAACGTTTCACGGTCGTCGACTTCTCGAACCGGCGCGTCTCGGTCGCGTCCACTCCGGTAGCCCTCGCCGCGGTGTCCATCCAGGACCCTCACGTCTGCCAGATCCCGGATGACTGGACCGGTACACTCGCCGGGCGTTGGCTCATGGTCGCCACTCGCCAACGGGCCCTGACCGGCGCGTCCGGGGGTGCCCCTTCGCTGTCGATCAACGACATCGTGCTCTACGTCTCGGACGACGCGGACTTCGCGGTGGTGCAGGGGCCGTTCCTCGCGGTGGACGGCCTGAACGCGCTCGGCGCCTTCGCGGACCCGACGTCACCCGCCTTCCGGGTCTGGTGCAGCGTGCCCTCCGCGGTGGTGGACGGGGCGTACCTGCTCGTGTACTTCATGGCCGAGGTGGCCGACACCAGCGCCGCGTTCTCGGAGACCGGGTCTTCCTCGACGGGGTTCGCACCCGGCCCAGGGGTGGTGCGCGTCCACCTTGACGACCTGGAGGCGGCGGTGGCGCGTGGGCCGGGGGTCGAGGCCGATTGGGAGTCCGGATACGGGTCGGACGGCATCGCAGCGGACGCGCTGGTCGCGGAGCCCCTCGGGCTGGTCCGCCTGTTTGTCACGGATCCGGAGCGGATCACAGGGTGGTATCAACCATTCTACGACAGGTTCCCCACGGTCAAGGCGGCCGATCCGGCGATCGTGATCGCGAGCGGTGTACTGACACTGTATTTTGCGGCGTTGGGGTTGCCTCGCGTTCGGCCCGCGGACCTCTCGGGGACATCGCACGGAGAGGGCCTCTGGCGTGGGTCCGACTACTCCGAAGCAGCGTCTCACGGGGCGGCGGCCCTCGGGCGAGCGCCCGGCATGCGGGGGCGGGACTTCCTCTTGCGGTGCCGGCAGTCGATCGACACGATTACGCAGGCAGACGCGCCAGACCTGGTCCGTGCATCCAACGTGGAGGACGGCATCCTCGCCGACCCCGACCCGTTCGAGGCGGCCTCGGGGAGCTGGGTGGTGTTCCACGGTCGGGCGAACACCGACGATCTGACCCCACTCCCCGCTGGCGCGGTGGTCGGGACCCGCGAGGACGCCGTGGTGAGCTACGATGGTGCCGAGGTGCCGGGGTTGATCGACGTTGTGGGTCTCGAAACCGTCGGCCCGGACCGAACCGACCCCACCAGCCCCTACTGGCACCCGTGACCCTCCTCCTGCTGGCCTGCGGGGTTGGGCCCTCCTCGCCGCCGGCCGGCGGACGGGACTCGGGGTCGACCTCCCCGACCACGCGGGACGCCCCGCCCCAGGTCACCCCCGCCGGCCCCCTCGATTGTCACGCCTACGACCGGGACCGGGATGGAGTGGACCTCTGCGACGACTGTGACGACACCGACCCCAGCACGTTCCCAGCCGCCCCCGCCGTGTGTTTCGACGGCCGGAACAACAGTTGTGGCGTTTACGACGAGGTGCCGTGTGCGTTCGAGGGGTTGTACGAGTTGGGTGCGGTGGGCGCCAGCGTTGATGGCTCCGCGAGCGTCGCGTCGATCGAAGACCTCTGGGGTCGAGTTGCTTTCCTGGATAGCGATCTGGCCCTCCCGGCACCGGCGCACACGGGTGACATCGACCTTCAGCGCCCGTATGAGGTCACGCCCGATTTTCCAGGTGAAGGCTACGAGGCCGCCGGAGATGTCACCGGAAACGGGACCGAGGATTTGTTTTTCGCGTCGACGAAGGAACTGGATCTCCGGCTCGTCCGTACCGACCCGGCCGATCCCGCGGGCGACATCGCGTTTCAACCTTCCGCCGCCTATTTCGCGGGTTCCTCCGGAGACGCAGACGGCGACGGAATCCCCGATGTGACCCTTCAGGACGTCGTGTCCGGCGACGTCTACATCTATACGCAGGTCCAGCCCGGCGCAAGCTATGCAATGGAGGACGCTACCGCGACCTTCATGCACAACGTCAGCGCCGGCTACAGCTACGGCACCTTCTCGGCCGCCAAGGACCTCGACGGCGATGGCCTCGTGGAGGTGGTCTCCGAGTGGATGCAGGCGTGGGACTCGCCGAGCCAAGTCGGGTTGATCGGCGTGTTTCTCTCCCCGGTCCAAGGGACGCGGGTCCGCGGGGCGGACTACACCGAGTTCTTCGATTCTGGGTGGCCGGCGCCCAACATCGTCGTCAGCACCCCCCCGACGCTCGTGGACGTCGACTACGACGGTCGCGTCGAACTGCTCGCCAATTGCAGCCAGGACGAGGACGGCGATCGCGGCCTGCTCGTGGTGCCGTTCGATGCCACAGGTGCGATCGACGTGTCCGGGATTCACCTTGCGTGGGTGGACTGGTCGATGCACGACATGCGCGTGTTCGGGGATGTCGACGGCGACGGGCGACCTGAGCTCGCGATCGCCCATACCGTGGAAGGCCCCGAGTTGGGGACGAGCATCTACCCCCTCCCTGGGATCGCGACCGACTACGACGACGCGATTGTCTCGTTCAGCCTCGCCGATGTGCCGCGTCTGGTCAGCTCCCAGACGAACGGGGTCGGGGACCTGAACGGGGACGGCATGGCGGACCTGGTCGTGAACTACACCGCCGACGGGGATGGTCCGGAGCCTTACTTCCTCCTCTATCCGGGTGGGCTGTAGCCAGTGACCCTGCTCCCCGCCACCGCCCGTCGGACGGGATTCGGAGTCGACCTCCCCTGGCGCCCCGGCCGCACTGAGGGCTACGCGGCCCTGGAGCGCGCGGTCGACCGCACGGGATACCTCGACGAATGGCTGCGGACCGTCGCCTGACGCCGACAACCCTCCTCCACCTCGGCACCCTCGGCCTCGATGAGGGTGCGCACCTGCTCGTGCAGCGCGCCCTCGCCGACGGGCCGGTCGTGGTGCACGGCGATCACCCCGATCTCGCGGTGCACCTCCGCGCCTGGGCGCGGGCCAAGGGTCACGGCTTCCGCCTCGACGGCGCGACGATTCACCTCACCCCGGGCGCCGCCAACCGGACCACCGGCGCCGAGCCCGCCGGCCGCCCCGAGCCCGCCGGCATCGTCGACCATCCCCCCGCGCACTGGGGCTTCGCGGCGCGGGGCGCCCGGGTGGAGATCGGCACCCGCGACATCCCCTTCGCCCTGGCCGACAAGGACGT
>JAYVAS010000581.1:0-4209 GCA_043750895.1 Pseudomonadota bacterium | reverse complement strand
GCGTCGAGGTGCAGCGTGGCCTGCTGTGCGCCGCCGGCCGCGTAGTACACGATCAGGTAGGTGCGCCCGACGACCACGAGATCACCCCGCCCGTCCCGGTTGATGTCCGCGTGGGCGATGGTTCGGCCCACGCCGTCGTCGCCAAAGCCGACGTCGGAGTCGGTCCAGGTGGGCGTGGTGTCGTCCATCCCGCCCAGGTAGAGGAGGTCGGGCTGCTCGTCGGAGAGACCGGAGTCCAGCTTGATCGGACCGAAGGTGACCACGATGTCGGTGAGGAGGTCCCCGTTGAGATCCTGCATCCGTGCACCCCAGCCGACCTCGCTGACCCCGTTGGCGGGGTCCTGCACCCCGGCCGACGTGCCGTAGTTGAGGAAGTTGCCCGGGACGCCCCCGGTATTGTTGAAGAGCAGCTGCTGGTTCTTCAAGTTCGACACCCAGAGGTCGGGGTAACCGTCCTGGTTGGGATCCCCGACCGCCGCGCCCATCGCCGCGATCCGGCCCCAGGCGGAGCCCGCCGCGGAGCCCATCGCGGTGTAGCCACCGCGCCCGTCGTTCTCCAGCAGCTCACACTCGATCTCCACGTTCCCCCCGAAGTCGTTGGCCTGGTACATGTCCAGGTCGCCGTCGAGGTCGAAGTCGAGGAACTGGAGGTGGTAGGTGAGGTCGAACTCGCTGCTCTCCGGGTACTTCGAGGACGTCACCTCGACGAACTGCATGCCACCGTCGTTCCGCCAGAGCTGGGTGCCCGCCCCGAGCTTGGCGCCCGGGGTGAGATCGACATCGCCAAGATCCTGGTTGAAGCCGGGGATGGCGAGGTCCAGGTCTCCGTCGCCGTCCATGTCTCCCACCGACGGCGAGATGCTCATCCCGGTGGACCCCGACAGGGAGCGGCTGGTGAACACCCCCGACCCGTCGTTGTCGAGGATCTTGTCGGCGGTCCCGGTTCCACCGGTGAACACCCCATCGGCGTCGCCGTCCCCGTCCAGGTCGGCCAGGAGCACGGAGGTGGCGGCGGGGAGCGTGGCCCCGCCGAGGGTGATCGACTCGTCGATCTCCAACACCCCGCCGTTGTTGCGGAACCCGTAGGAGCGGGACCAGGCGATGCTCATGATCGCGTCCAGGTCACCGTCCCCGTCGATATCGGCGACCGCCAGACCGGGACCGTGCTCCCACCGCATCTCGTCCGACGGCGGATCCCCGACGTCCAGCTCGGCGTCGTTCATGAACCGGCTCCCCTCTTCGAGGCGCCACGCGTCGGCATCGGCGTCGGCATCGCTGTCGGCGTCGCTGTCCGCGTCGGCGTCCGTGTCGGCGTCCGCGTCGGCGTCGGCGTCAGTCGACCCGCTGACGGCACCGGTGTCCCCGAGGCCGCGGTACTCGCATCCAGCGAGCCCGCCGAGAACCAGAAGTGCGAGCAGCCGTCCCATGGAGCCTCCGCGGAAGTGTACACCAGAAAGCAGGAACGGGCGGGATCTTCCGAGGGAGGATCCCGCCCGTCGAGCCACAACCCCGGTGGTTACGGGTTCACGACCCGGATCCGGTTGTTGTAGGTGTCGGCGATGTAGAGCGCGCCCGTAAGAGCGTCGACCTCCACGCCGAAGGGCTGGTAGAGCACGGCTTCGGTGGGGGAGCCACCGTCTCCGCCGTACCCGGCCTGACCACACGTGCCCGCCACGGTGTTGATGTTGCCGCTGGGATCGATCGCGCGGACGCAGTTGTTGCCGGTGTCCGCGAAGTAGACGGTGCCGTCGGGGCCGACGTCCACGTCGCGGGGGCCGTTGATCTGCGCCGCCGTCGCCGCGCCGCCGTCGCCGGAGAACCCCGCCGTGCCGGTACCGGCCACGGTGTGGATGATCCAGTCGTCCATCGTGACCATCCGAACGCGGTTGTTCGAGGTGTCCGCGATGTACATCTTGTTCTCGAAGATCGACAGCTTGCCCGCCGGCGCCGCCGCCTGAGAGAGCTCGTTGAAGATCATCGCCTCGATCGCCGGGATCTCGTCGCCGTTGTATCCGTACGCGCCAGTGCCGACGACGGTGTTGATCGTCGGGACGCCTTCGACGTCCGCGACCTCGCGCACGCGCTGGTTGGCCTGGTCGGCGATGTAGAGCGTGCCGTCGTCGGTGTACTCGACGCCCACGGGGAGATCGAGCACCGCGACATCCGCCGGGCCGCCATCGCCGCCGAAGTCACGCTTGCCGTTGCCGACGAACCAATCCGCGGTGTTGGCGGTCATGTCCACCGCCACCACGCGGCTGTTGTGCCACGCGGCGAACACCATCGCGCCGTCCGAAGGGCGGAAGGTGATGTTGGTGGGGTGGTTCCAGCCGGCCAAATCGGCCGGACCTTCCGGGCCGTCGCCCAGCAGGGTGGTGCCGGTCACGACGTGCATGGTGTCGCAGCCCTCACCGGCACCCTCGCCGGTGGTGCCCGGCAGGATGTGGATGATCTGGTGGTTGTTCCAGTCGAGGTAGTAGATGTCCCCTTCCGGGCCGACGGTCATGTCGACGACGAGGTAGTTCGGCTGCTCGAGGCGGCAGCCGTCCTTCATGGGCAGGCCGGCGTCGCCCGTACCCTGGAAGGTACAGATCATGCCCGACTGGCAGGGATCGCCCATGACCTTGGCGGTGTCGTCTTCGGCACCGGGACAGCCGGTGAGGAGCGCGGCAGGAACGAGGAGAAGGAAAGTGCGGTTCATGGCGATTCCTAAGGATTGACGCGCAGGACGCGGCTGTTGAAGGTGTCGGCGATGAGGAGCGCGCCGGTGTCGTCGAAGTCGATACCGTAGGGCGCGTAGAGGTCCATGGCGGTGGCCTGGGTACCCGACTCGCCCATGCCCAGGACGCCGGTGCCGGCGACGGTGGACACGGTGCCGTCCGCCATGTTGATCATGCGGATGACGTTGTTGTTGGTGTCCGCGATGTACAGGTTGCCGTCCGGGCCCTGCTCGATGTCGCGGGGCTTGTTGAACGACGCGGAGGTGGCGGGGCCACCGTCACCCGCGTACCCGGCGGTGCCGTTGCCGCCGATGTCGGTGATGGTCTGGGCGGTCCAGTCGATGTACCGCACCCGGTTGTTGTGGGTGTCGAGCACCCACAGGTTTCCGGTGACCGGATCCCGCTCGATGGCCGAAGCCGGCTCGGGCTGGGGATTGGTGGTGGCGTCCACGAACGCGAACTCCTCGTTCAGGAGCGGGTTCGTGCTCTCGGAGCCCGCCGCCGGCACCGCCGGATCCTGGTAGCCCAAGGCACCGTCGCCCGCGACCGTGCTGATGATGCCGGCGCTGTCGATGTAGCGGATGCGGAGGTTGCGCTGATCGAGCAGGAAGTACCCACCGGCATCGTCGAAGGCGATGGAGTTGGGGAACCACAGGAGCGCGTCGTCCGCCGGCCCGCCGTCCCCGCCGAAGCCGGCGTTGGCGCCGTTGCCGGTGTCCACCCCGACGTCCCCGGAGACCACGACGACGAGACCGGTGGCCGGATCCCAGGTGCGGATCTTGTGGTTGTGCCAGGCCGGCAGGTAGAGCATCCCGTCCGGGGCGAATTCGGTCTGCACGGGGTGGTTGAGCGCCACTTCGGTGCCGGGAGCGCCGGGGGCGTCCCGATCGGACTGGTCGGCCGGGCCGTCACCGGGGAGGATCGTCCCCATGATGGTGGTGATCGTGTAGTTCGCGTCCACCATCCGGAGCCGGTGGTTGTTCCAGTCGGCGATCACGAAGTCGCTCGTCCCGGGGCGCGCCGTCACGTCCATCGGACGGTACAGCGTGGTGGTGCGGGCGTCCACGTCATCACCGGCGAAGCCGGAGAGCCCGGTGCCGGCGACGATGCAGGCCGCGCCGACGTCCGGCGGGCAATCGGGGAGCACGACGGGGTCGGTGACGGCGGTCTTGCCGGTGTCGTCTTCACCGCCGGGACAGCCGGTCAGCGCAAGCAGCGCGAGGGGGAGGAGGTTTTTCATTTCGGCTTTTCCTTCTGGAAGAAGTTGGAGATCAAGACACCAAGATACAAATCAGAGCGGCGGGATGGTGCGGGGGCCATCGTAGAGGATGACCCCGCCGGTGATCGGCGTGCTGTTGAGGTTTCCCCCGACAGCCCAAATCCCGCCTTCGTCGTCCACCCATACCCCGTGAAGCACCACCTCGGTCGGCCGCGCCTCGTCGGCGACCCACTCGGTACCACTCCACCGGATGACCGTGCCCTGCTGGCCGAC
>JAYVAS010000580.1:0-4091 GCA_043750895.1 Pseudomonadota bacterium | reverse complement strand
CGGACCGATGCCGCTGGTGGTGTTCTTCCACGGTCTGCTCGACAGCAGCACCCCCTCCCCCAGCGAGGAGTTCGCGGCGGCGCTCGACTTCCAGAGCCTCGCCGACGAGACCGGCGCGGTCATCGTCGCCCCGGACTCCCGCATCCAAGACCTGTTCGGCCTCTACGAAGTGTGGCTGTGGGACCTCCTCCGCGAGGACGACCACGACCAGGTCCTCTTCGACGACGTCCGTAGCTGCGCGGCGGGCGCGCTCGACATCGACCTGTACCGCGTGAGCGCGGTGGGCTTCTCCGGCGGGTCCTTGTTCACCACCGTCATCCTCTCCGACCGGGGCGGCGCCCTGGCGAGCGTGGTCGAGATGAGCGGCGGCTCCGACATCGACACCGCGTTCTTCGACGCCCCCCTCTCCACCTACGTCACGCCGGAAGCGGACTTCCCGGTGCTGCTCGTGAGCGGCGGCGAGAGCGACGTATGGCCCGATCCCTCGCTGGTCGTGGTCGACTTCACCGCCGCGACCGACACCCTGCAGGCCCACACCACCACCGACGAACACTTCACGGTGCGCTGCCTGCACGATCGCGGGCACACCGTCACCAACCAGGAGTGGAACCTCGCCGTCGACTGGGCGTTGGACCACACCTTCGGCGTGCCCTCCCCGTACCTCACCGACGGGCTCGGCAACGACGACGACTGGTGCACCATCGCGGAGGCGAACGTGACGGAATGATCGCCCTCCTGCTCGCGCTCGTCGGCGCGGCTGCCGCGGCGGTGCCGGTCCAACTGCCGCCGGGTGAGTCCGCGGCGGCCTGGGCCGAGCCGCTGGCGATGGCCGGTCTGGTCGTCGGGAGCGCCAGCGGAGGCGCGAATGTGCAGATCCGGAGCGCCGCTTCCGGGTGGGTGCTCGTGGTGCGCAGCGCCGACGGGCGGGTGCACGAGGTCCCGGTGTCGCCCGCCACCACCGACGCCGCCCGGGAGGACATCGGGTGGCTGGCATCCAGCCTCCTCGACGGCGTTTCGGTGCCCTCGGGACCCGCGCCCGTGGCGCCCCCACCGCCCGCCGCCGCCTCGGCGCCCTCCCGGACCGTCCGCCCATCGGCCCCGGTGGTCGTCGCGCCGGCGCCCGCGCCCGTGCAGCCTCCCTCCGCCGTCGTGCCCGAGCCCGCCCCCGAGCCCGCCCCGGTCCCGCCCGCAGTCTCGGTCACCATCGAACCGCTCCCCGCGCCAGGCGAAACCCAACGGGTACGGCTCTCGATCGGCGCCGGATCGGCGCTCGCGCTCCGCCCGGGCACCGGCCCCACCGCCGACTTCGCGATCGACACCGGCGTGCTTCCGCGCGTCCCGGTGTACCTGGGCTTCGCCGTCTCGGGCACCCCGCCTGCGCCCCTGACCCAGCTCGTCGGCGACCAGACCCTCTCGAACGTAGACCTGAGCTTCATCATCGGGTATCACCCCGACGCCCCGGTGGCGCCGCGTGCCGACCTGGGCGTCGGCGTGGCCTGGCGTCAGTTCAAGGAGGCCGACGCCATCGTCGCCATCGTCCCCTTCCCCACCCTCTCGGTGCGCGGCGGCGTCGCGTTCCGGGTGGCCGATTGGGCCAGCGTCGAGCCGGGCGTGCGTCTCGGCGCCGACCTCCGCGGCGCCGATCTGGCCATGGATGGAGGGAAACCCGTCGCTTTGTCCCCCTGGTCCTTCGGCCTCGGGGTAACCTTCCGCTCGACCTTCGACGTCGCGAACGTCGAATCCCGCTGAACCCCGATCCTTTCGCCTCCCTGGGGGCACTGGACACGTAGATGATGCGACCCGAGACACTACGGCTGGCTCAAGAGGGAGACCTCGGCGCCCGCGATGCGCTCCTCAAGGAGTGGTTGCCCGTCGTCCTCCGCTGGTGCAACGCCCTCGGCGGCCCCCGCGTAGACGCCGAGGAAGCGGCCCACGACGTCCTCATGGTGCTGCTCCGCCGCATCGACACCGTCTACGACGCCGACCGCCTCCCGGCCTGGCTCTTCGGCGTCACCCGACGCACCGTCGCCCGGCATCGGCGCCGGGCGTGGATGCGCTACTGGGTCCCCGGCGTGCTCGCCGACCGACCCGACCCCAGCGGCGGCCCCGCCCGCCTCTACGAAGTCAGCGAGACCAGCCGCGGCGTCCAGAACTGCCTCAACGCCCTTCCCGAGCCGGACCGCGAGATCCTCGTGCTCCGGCTCTATGAGCAACGGCCCGACAGCGAGGTCGCCGAAATCCTCGGGGTCCCCATCGGCACGGTGAAGAGCCGCCTCCACCGCGCCCGGGATCGTTTCATTCGTCAGGCACACGCCCGCGGGCTGGTGGACCCTTTGGAGACCCCTCTATGATGGAGCCCCTCGATCCCCCGTCGAGCGACGCGGCGGACCGTCAGGCCCGTGCCCTGCTCGCCCGCCTCCCCGGCCCACCGCCGGGGGCCGAGCTACGCGTGCGGCACGCCGTGCGCACCACCCTCGCCACGCCCGGCCCTCGGTGGTGGTTGTGGGCCGGTGGGGTCGCGCTGACGGCGTCGGCCGCCGCGGCGGCCTGGGTCACCCTCCAGGCACCGCCTCCGGCCCCGCCCGCCCCCCTCGCCCAGACGCTGCAAAGCGCGGGTGGCTGGACCTCCGAGTCGCTCCTCAACGAGGTCTCCCTCTCCTTCTCGGGGAACGGAGCCGTCAAGGGAACCACCGTCAAGCCGGAGATCAGCTGGGAGCGGGGAACCGTGAACGTGGAGGTGCAGCCCAACCGCGGCATCGACCTCACCGTCACCACCCGCGAAGCCGACGTCCGCGTGGTCGGCACCGGCTTCTCGGTCACCCGGGACGCCCTCGGCACCCGGGTGGCGGTCCTGCACGGCAAGGTCGCCGTCACCTGCACCAGCGGGGAATCGGTCACCCTCGAAGGCGGCGCCTCCCACGTCTGCCTGCCGAATTCCCCGGCGGCGCTGCTCGGCCGCGCCCGCGCGCAGGAAGCCGCCGGAGCCCCCGCAGCCGACGTGCTCGCCACCCTCGAGCGCGGCCTCGCGCTCACCAGCCCCGGCCCGGTCCAGGACGAGCTCCGCGTGCGCCGGATCGAAGTGCTGGTCCAAGTCGGCAAGGGCCCCGAGGCCCTCGAGGCCGCGCGCGCCTACCTCGACGGGGGCGCCGCGCTGCGTCGGGTGGAGGTACGGCGGATGGCCGCGAACCTCGCCTACAGCGCGGGCGGCTGCGCCGCGGCCCGCAACGACCTCATCGCCCTCGGTGGCGCGACCGACGCCACGCCGGAAGATCGCGCCCGGCTCACGGCGTGCACGTCGCCTTAGCCGTCCTCACGCTCGCGGGATGTGAGCGCGTCCTGATCTCGTTCGGAAGTGGCCCCACCGGCGACTCGGGTACGCCCGGCGACGCCGACGGCGACGACGTGACCGTAAGCGTCGACTGTGACGACGCCAACCCCGACGTGGGAGCCAGCGCGCCTGAGTCGTGGAACGGCCGGGACGACGATTGTGACGGCCGGGTCGACGACCTCGACGTCGGTGCCGTCGCGATCGGGACCATCGGCGGACCGACCGCGGACGCCCACCTCGGCGACGCCGGCACCCTGTCCCTGGGTGGCGACCTCACCGGGGACACGATCCCGGACGTGGTCCTCGGGAGCTGGGCCACGGGCACCGGCTCGGTGTGGGTGCGCGACGGCGCGAGCGTCATCGGCTCGGACGACTCGCTCTCGGAGCTCTACGCGTTTCGGGCCTACGGCTACACGTCGAGCGAGCCCCTGGGCTTCGTCGACGGCCCGATGGAGGACATCACCGGCGACGGGGTCGCCGATCTCTTCGTGGTCGCCGTGAACCTCGAGAACGATCGGTCCCCCGGGGCCGCGTTCCTGATCGCCGGGGGCGAGCTCTCGGGCACGCACCCGGTCGGCGAGGCCGCAGTCGCGCTGTTCACCGGCAGCGAAGGCGACCGGCTCCGCCACGCGCAGCTGGCCGACGTCGACGGTGACGGGGTGGCCGACGTCATCCTCTCCGCGCCGTACGACGGGTACTACGGCTCCGCCCGGGGCATCAGCAGCGGGGACGCCGAGACCGGCAACGTCTCCGTCTACTCGGG
>JAYVAS010000579.1:0-3081 GCA_043750895.1 Pseudomonadota bacterium | reverse complement strand
GTTCAGCACCAGGTAGAGGGCGCGCTCGATTGCGATGGCGACGCAGACCACCGAGAGCACCACCAGGAGCCAGAGGACCCACTCGGCGCCGCCGAGTGCGAACTGGAGCATCTTCTCCTGAAGCATCCTTGACCGCCTCTGACGAAAGGCACGCGCCGTAACCCGTCAGGGTGCCGTGCAGATCAACGAAAGTGGTGCGGCCGGGCCCTCCCGTGCGTCGGGACGAATGATGACGTCGTTGGCCAGCCGGATGAAGTCGGCGGGGTCGCGGGGGCGCACCGGCTCCCCCATGGGGCACCCGCGCGGGGTGAGGAAGAGGACGGTCCCCGCGGGGTGACCGGCGTAGGCGGACCGGAAGAGGGGGTGGAAGCGGTCGTTGAGGAAGGTGGTGACGTCGGGGTCGGCGACGACGCGGTCGAGCGGGCCGCCGGGGTCGTCCACGACCAGCGCGATCGGCTTTCGAACGAGGTCGGCGTCCGACTTCCACTCGACCCACGGCGCGGTGGAGAGCGCGGTGGTGCGGACCGAAGGCGGATCAGGCGGGTCGGAGCATCCGACCGCGACCGCGAGGGAGAGGAGTTGGAGGCGACGGGCGGATTTGAACCGCCGAATAATGGTTTTGCAAACCACCGCCTTAGACCACTTGGCTACGTCGCCGCGGGGCGCCTTCTATGAGATTGGGACGCGGTGTCAACCCCTTACGATTCGCTTGCGGTACGATGCGCGGCATGACGCTCCGCCTGTTGCCGCTCTTCTGCTTCGTCGCGTGCACCGCCGCCAAGGACGCCCCGCGTCCGGACGCCGACGCCGATGCCGACGGCGACACCGATGCCGATGCCGACGGGGACAGCGATGCCGACACCGACACCGACGTCACGCCCGGGACGTACTTCCCGGGCGAGGCCCCGTGGTACACCGACGTGCGGGGCGCCGCGGTGGACCCGACCTCGCCCGAGGTGATCGGCTGGCTGGACGGCGAGGGGTGGGGCAACGGCCGGTTCCAGGTGGACTTCTCGTTGGAAGTCCTCGACGGGGGCAAGGACACGCCGTTCATCGAGTTCCAGACCACGGGCGACTTCTATAGCCCGGATTGCGACCACATCCCCATGCCCGTCCCCGAGGGGGGCCAGCTCGAGGGCGAGAGCGGCTACGTGTGCGCCAGCGACGGCGACTGCCACCTGGTCGTCGCCCATTGGCCCACCAACCGGCTGTACGAGATGTGGCGCGCCAACTACAACGGCACCACCTTCCGAGGGGGGTGCCTCGCGGTGTGGGACATGACCCTGCTCTACCCGCCCGAGGGTCGCGGCGATCAGTGCACCAGCGCCGACGCGGCCGGCTACCCCATCGCCCCGCTGCTCCCCACCGCCGACGAGGTCGTCGCCGGCGAGGTGGCCCACGCGCTCCGCTTCATCCTCCCCAACGAGCGCATCCGGGACGGGGTGTTCGTGCACCCCGCCAGCCACTCCACCGGTTCGGCGTCGGGCCCGGAGTCGGCGCCCCCCTACGGGGCCCACCTCCGGCTGCGCGCCGACTACCCCCTCGACACGCTCCCCAACGACGCCGCCCGCGTGATCGCGGTGGCGCTCCAGACCTACGGGATGTTCCTCGCCGACGGCGGCAACGTCGCCCTGACCTTCCAGGCCGACACGGAGACGACCGCGAAGTGGGACGGCCTGCTCGGTTCGCACGACCTCGAGGACATCCAGCCGGGCGACTTCGAGCTGCTGGAGATGCCCGACCCCATCGACCTCACCTACGACTGCCGGCGGACGCCGCTCACCGAGTGAGTGCCGTGGTCTCCGCCCTCACCCCGGCGCCGCCAGCAGGCGCTCGGCGAGCGCATGGACCTCTGCGGCGTGTCGCAAGACCGCGGCCTCCCAGGCGGGATCGGTCGGGGCGAAGGTCTCCCGCAGCGCCTTCTTCGCGGGGTGTTCCACGGTGGCCGCTCCCCAGTGGTGGGCGCGGTTCTCGGCGCGCAGCGCGGCGAGCACCTTGAGGTTGGGGTAGGTCCCGAACTCGCAGGTGATCCCGTCGTACCTGACCGTCGGGTGTCGACGCCCCAACTCCATCAGCATCCCGCCCCGGATCTCGTAGGCGTCGGTGTTGCTGGCGTCCCACCCCTTGACGTCCGGTCCCATCACCGCCCGCACGCGGGCCAGCTTCTCGTCGGAATTCTTGCCCTCGAGCAGCAGGGTCCGGCCGGCGTAGGCCCCGAGACCGGAGTGCCAGTCCACGTGCACGATCCGCTCGCGTCCGGCGAAGAGGGTGTCGGTGAGGGCCAACAGCGCCGTCGGCCCCGCTTCCAGCCCCGCGCCGGCGTAGAACAGCCCCTTGGGGTTCTGGTGCTGGCCGCCGACCACCGCGTTCTTGAGCGCCTGGTAGCCGTGCCGCAGCACGACCCACCCGACGTTGGGCCAGAAGAGCTCGAACCCGGGGGGCGGACTCGTCGGGTTCAGGAGCGGGTCCACCGCGGTGTAGGTCGGGTCGGACGAGGCGTAGGGCTGACCGGGGCCGAGGAAGTTGCGGTTGAGGTCGACGTTCGACTCATTGACCCGCCGAAGATTGGCCATGCCCCAGGGGTTGAGCACGTGGAGAAAGAGGACCGCGGTCTCGGGGAGGTGCGCGAGCAACTGCAGCTGCGCCGCGCTGCCCGGGAAGCCCTCCACCCCGTGCAGGCCGCTCGAGTAGACGAGGAGGTCCTTGGCGTCGGGGTCCCCGGTCAGGGCCCAGTCGATGGAGTGACCGTCCACGACGTCGAGGGAGCCGTGGCGGTGGGCGGCGGTTGCAGCCCGGAAGCGGTCGCGGGCGTCGGCCCAGGTGGCGGAGAAGAGGGACATCGGGCGACTCCTACCCGCCGGGGCGACGATCTACGAATCGCGGCTCCGCGATAGAGCGGGGCGTGCTCTCCGTCGTCATCATCAGCCGGGACGAAGTCGATCGGATCGCGCGCGCGATCGGCTCGGTGGCCTTCGCGGACGAGGTGGTGGTCGTGGACAGCGGGAGCACCGACGGCACCGTCGCGCTCGCGCGGAGCCTCGGGGCCCGGGTGATCGAGGCCGACTGGCCGGGGCACGTCGC
>JAYVAS010000578.1:0-3692 GCA_043750895.1 Pseudomonadota bacterium | reverse complement strand
CTCCCTGAAGGGCTTCTGATGGTCACCTACCGGACCAACGCCAGCGCCGTCGCCCAGCAGGTCGCCGGCATCCTCGCCCGCGGCCAGGACGTCGGACCGGTGCTCGAGGACCTGGGCCGTCGGATGACGAACCACTCGATCCCGACGACTTTTCGCGAGGGCGGCCGTCCCAGCAAGTGGGCGCCTGCGAAGCGGGGCGGCCAGACCCAGGTGGACACCTCGGCGCTCGTCCGTTCGGTCAACAGCGAGCTCCGCGGCGGGAACACGCTGCGAGTCGGGACCAACAGCCGCTACGCCGCCCAGCGCAACTTCGGCGGGCCCATCGTCGCCAAGAAGGGCTGGCTCGCCATCCCGCTCCCTGCGGCCGCCCGCCGCCGCCCGCGCAGCTTTTCGAACCTTAAGTGGGCGCCGCCCGCGCCCGGCGCCTCCGCCAACATCGGCGGCTACCTCATCCAGCGCATCGCCGCGAAAGGCGCGAAGAAGGCGTCCGGCCGCTTGATGTTCGTCCTGATGAAGCGCGTGGACCAGCCTGCGCGGCCGTTCCTGCTGTTCCAGCCGGACGACATCGTCTACGCCGAGCGGGCGATGGTGAAACACCTGGCGGGGTCGCAGTGATCGACTTCGGCGCCATCGAGTCGGCGATCGTCGCGGCCCTGACGGGGGACGCGACCCTGCGCGCCCAGGCCGCCCACATCGGCTCCTGGCAGGGTGAGGGCAGCGCTGCCCGCGCCGCCGCCGAGGTCGTGAACTTCCCGGCCGTGCTGGTGGTCTACGCGGGCGGCCCGGTCAAGCCGATGGGCATGGCCGGCTGGGTCACCGAGGCCCGCTACGAGATCGTCGTCCACGCCCGGAACTTTCGGGGCACGAACCAGGCACGCAAGGGCACCGCCGCCGGCGATGTAGGGGCCTACGGCCTCATCCAGAGCGTGCTGCGCATCCTCTCCGGGAAGACCCTCGGCATGGACCTCTCCGAGCTCTCTCCCGGGGAGATCAGCTTCATCCAGGGGGCCGACAAGGCCGGGAACCTCACGTCCGACGCGATCTACAGCGTCCCCTTCACCACGCGCGTCCAGCTCGACCTGTCGGAAGCGGAACTCCAGGAGCCCGACGCGACCCCGCCGGACGACCTGGAGAGCATCTACGCGACCCACGCGATCGTCCGCATCACGGGCGACGTCGCCGTCGTCACCGACATCCACCTGGTGGGCACATGAACACGCTCCTCGTCATCGCCGGCGCCAGCCAGGTCCCCCTCGAGGGGCGCCGAAACCGCTGGATCACCAGCACCCCGGTGACGGTGCCCGACACCGTCTACTACCGCCGCCGCCTGGCCTCGGGCGAGCTCGTCCTCGCGCCGCCGGCCGTCCCGGATGCGCCGCCGGCGAAGTCCGCGCCCGCCACCCCTTCCACCCTCGCCGAGTGACACCATGGGCATCACCTTCACCACGATCCCGTCGACCCGCATTCCCGGTCGCTACACCGAGATCAACACCAAGGCCGCGCAGCGCGGCCTTCCTGCCACGGACCAGAGCGTCGTGCTCCTCGGGCAGAAGACGACCGCGGGCACCGCGACCGCCGGCGCGATGGTCGCAGTGAGCGACGTCGGGGAGGCCGAGACCCTCTTCGGCCTGGGCTCCATGCTCTACCGGATGGTCCTGGCCGCCCTCCGTGCCGACAAGCACATGGGCGCGCTCTACGCCGTCCCCATGGCCGACGCGGGCTCGTCCGTCGCCGCCACCGCGACCCTGACGATCACCGCGAGCTCGCTGGTCGCGGGGACGCTGACCCTCTACATCGGCGGTGACCCGGTCACCCTCGACCTCGCCGCCACGGACACCGCCACGGCGATCGCCGCCGCGATCAAGGCGCTCCTCGACGACCACCCCGAGCTGCCCGTCTCGGCCTCCGTCAGCACCAACGTGGTGACCCTCACCGCCCGGAACAAGGGCACCCTGGGCAACCAGATCGACCTGGAGAGCAGCTACTCCGCGTCGGGCCTCACCGTCGCCATCGTGGCGATGGCAAGCGGGGCCACGGACCCGACGCTCTCCACCGCGCTCGACGCGATCTTCACCGCCGAAGTGGACATCCTCGTCTGCCCCTGGAACACGTCCACCCCGCTGGGTACGGTGAAGGCGCACCTGGCGTCCCGCTCCGACGGTGTGGAGCAGCGCGGCGCGGTCTGTGTGTCCGCGGTGGACGCGAGCGTCTCCACCGCCAGCGCGCTGACCACGGCCGTCAACGACGGACGGCAGCTCGTCGCCGTGCTCGAGGCCACCACGACCTGGGCGCCCGAGATCGCCGCGGCCGCCGCCGCCGTCCTCGCGGGTGAGGAGGACCTCGCGCGCCCGCTCAACGGCCTGGCCCTCGCCGGGATCCGGCCGCCCGCGGTGGCGTCTCGCTTCACCCGGGGCGAGCTCGCGACGCTGCTGCTGAACGGGGTGTGTCCGCTCATCGTCACCCCGAACGAGGAGGTGGTGATCTGCCGGTCCATCACCACCTACGTCAACAACGACGCAGGAGCGCCCGACGACACCCTCTTGGACATCCAGACCATCCGCGTCCTGGACTACACCCGGAAGGCCGTCAAGGCGCGCCTCGACTCCCGCTTCTCCCGGGTCAAGATCGCGGACGTCGCGCACACCGAGACCACGACGGATCCCAAGAAGATCCGGGCGGAGATCATCGACGTCCTCCTCCAGCTCGAGGCCATCGACTACCTCGAGAACGTCGAGGACAACACCGACGACGTGGTCGTCGAGCGCAACGCCTCCGACCCGACCCGGGTCGACGCCCACCTTCCCGCGGACATCGTGAACGGACTCCACGTCCTCGCGACCCGCATCGACCTTCTGCTCTAAGGGGCTCCCATGCCAGACACCCACGTCGGCCGCATCATCCTCACCGTCAACGGCGTGCCCATCGGCCAGGCCAAGTCCGTCCGCCCGCGGGACATGCTCGGCGCCAAGGCCATCAAGGGGATGTCCGCGACCGGAAAGCCCATCGGCAAGGTCTCGGGGACCCCCGAGTACTCGGTGGAGCTCGAGCTCTACATCCCGAAAATCGAGATCACCGACTGGCACAAGGTCGACGGCGCGGTCCTCACCATCTCCCCTCGGGACGGAATCGGGGAAACCGTGGTGTACACCGGCGGCTTCACGACCGAGGTGTCCGCGCAGTTCGGCGAAGAGGACGCGGCGACGCGCTCCGTGACGATGTCCTTCCTTGACCGCGTGAGCATCGGATGATGAGCATCCTCGCCCTGCAGCTCGTCACCCTCCACTACGGCATCTGTGATGAGGACGGCGTCGTCCACCGAGAGGTCGAGCTCGGCCCGCTCTCCACTGCCGCCTGGTTCGACCTGTCGCCGGCGCGTGCGGATCTGCGCGCCGCCCAGGCCACGCCCGACGCGCCTGCGGCCGAGGGTGCGGGCTACGCGTTCGCCCTGGCCACGCTGCCGTACCGCATCAAGCGGATCGGCACGCTCCCGCCCTTCCGGGTCACCACCGCCTACCTCAGGGAGCGCCTCCAGCTCGCCGACCTCGAGCTGCTCATCACGGAGGTGGGCCTGCTCGACCAGCGGATCGAGCGATTTCGTCTCGACCGAGAGGCCGCTGCGCAAGCTCCTCATGGGGATCGCCCTGCAGACGGGCTGGTCCCGGGCTGAGCTGCTGGAGATGTCGCCCCAGGAG
>JAYVAS010000577.1:0-9012 GCA_043750895.1 Pseudomonadota bacterium | reverse complement strand
GCCGGTGACCATGCTCTCGGTGACGGTGATCGCGCTGCCGTCGCCGGACGACCAGAGACCGGCCTCGGTGTTGCCGTCCACCGTCAGCTCGGTCCCGGTGACCACCCCGCCCGCCTCGGCCGACACCCCGCGCCCGTAGCTCCCGTCTTCGTAGGGGCGGGTGCCCCGCACGGTGACCTTCTCCAGCACCGCGACGCTGGGGAACCCGCGCACGTAGATGCCGTACTGCTGGTTACCGTCCAACACGACCGAGGTCATCGACGCCACCGCGCCGGACTGCACCGAGACCCCGATCCCGCCGCCGCGATCGGGGTCGGCGTCGGTGCCCTGGACGGTCACCTCGAACGCTGAGAGCACCGCGTCCCGCCCGTCCACGAGGATCCCGACCCCGGTGCTGTCCTCGACCACGGTGCCCGCGAGGGTGAGGTCCCCCCCGTCCCGCACCGCGACGCCGACCTCGGCGGCGCTGCGCACCGTGAAGCCGTGTACGTCCGCCTCGCCGACCGCCTCGACCCCGACCGCGTCCTCGCCCGCGTCGATGGTGACCAGCTCGGCGCAGCGGCCACCGAGCTCCACGCCCCCCCCCACGACCACGTTCTCCACGTAGGTTCCGGCGGCGACGAACACGAACTGCTTCCGGGTCGCGAGCCCCGATTCGATGGTCTGGACCGGGAAGTCCCGGGAGCCGTCGCCCCCTTCGGGCGCGGAGCCGTCGACCCACGCCGCGTCCTCGGCGCGAGACAGGGTGCCCCAAGTCCCGCGGCCGCACGCCTCGGGCACACACCCCCCGTCGTCCCAGATCTCGCCGGTGCCGCAGTCCCCGGTGGAGGTCGCGGTGTCGGTGGTGGTGGTGGTCTCAGGGTCGGTGTCGCCGACGGGACCATCCGGGGTCTCGGTCGGGTCCTTCTGGGGCGCGCAGGCGAGGAGAAGCAGGCAGGTGAGCACGGCGCACTCTACCATCGCGCCCACCCCTTCGAAGGGTGATCACGCGCCGGCGTAAGGGGGCGATGGACCCTTCCGACCACCCCCCGGTGTCGGCGTCCCCTTCGACTGTCCGAAAGGGTCTCATCGCACCCGTCTTGGCAGCCCGGCTTCTTCCGCAGTCCGTGTCAGCCCGCCTCCAGACCATCCCGCAAGCGCGTGAACGCGGCCTTCCACTCGCCGTCCACCGCGCCCTTGAGGGCGACGTCCTCCAGGGGGCTGCCGGTGTGGAGGAGGTTGACCACGGTCTCGTTGCGGTCCCGGGCGACGGAGAACTGGGTGAAGGTCCCCTTCCAGGGCCCGTCGGTCCACTTGATCTCGATGCGCGCGGTGGGCTTGAAGGTGTGAAAGAGGCCGGAAGCGACGGTGTTCGCGTGCTCGACCGAGACGCGCCCGCCCTCGCGGCTGTCCACGCGCGCGCTCGCCCCGAACCACCGATTCAGCCCTTCGGCCGTCGTGAGCGCATTCCAGATGGTGCGCGGCGACGCGGCGATCGACACCTGACGACGGACAACGGACACTCGCGCTCCTGGCCCACGGCCGCCGCCGTCCTATCGTATCGGCGAAGGCCGGGCACGGTTATCGTGGGTGCGATGGCCCTCCTCCTCCTCCTCGCCGCGTGCACCAAGGACGCCGGGCCCTGCGTCCCGACGGTCGAGGTCCCCTCGGACGGCAAGGACCAGGACTGTGACGGCGTCGACCTCGTCGGGGTCACGGACACCGACGACACCGACGACACCGACGACATCGACCCCGGACTCTCCCCCGGGGTCCGGGTGGGATCAGGCCTCGACAGCAGCTTCGGCCACGCCGTCGCCCTCGACGGGGCGGCGCTGGTCGTCGGCGCGCCCTTCTTCCGGGTCGACGGCGGCCCCGCCGGCCAGGTGAGCCGCGACGGCGTGGTCCTCGCCACGGGGGCCCCGGGAGACCGGCTCGGGAGCAGCATCGCGGCCCTCGACGACGGCACGATCCTCTTCGGTGCGCCGGGCGCGGGCGAGGTGCGGAGCGCGCGCGGCGAAATCCTGGCCTCCGGTGCCGGCGTGGGGCGTATCCTCGCGGCCCGGGGCGATCGCTGGGTCACGTCGAGCGCCAGCGGCGCCCTGTGGGACGACGGCACCGCGGTGACGTGGGCCGGTCCGCCCGACGCCTTGCTCATCCTGCCCGACGGCACGTTGGTCGGGGGGTATGCCCGCGGCGACGTCGCGGTGTACCTGGGCAGCTCCAGCTCCATGCCCCGACCCCAGCCCCAGGACGAAGCCGGCTACGCCCTCACGAGCTGGGAGCCGCTCGGGGGCGGGCGGACCGAACTGCTGGTGGGTGCCCCGGGCAGCGGGATCGTGTACCGCGTGGACCCCGACGCCCCCGCGTGGGACCGCCCCGTGGCCGGCGCGGGGGGACGCTTCGGGGCGAGCCTCGCCGCCGAGACGACCGCGGCCTGGATCGGCGCCCCGATGGACGGCACGGAGGCCCAGGGGGCCGTCTACACGATTGATACATCGAATGTATCGACGCGTATCGCCACGGGTGCCGCCCCGGGGGACCAGCTCGGCTTCTCCCTCCTCACCGGCGCCGATGCCGTGCTCGCCGGAGCCCCCGGCACCGCAAGCGGCCCCGGCTCCGTCGTCGTCCAAGCCCGGTGATCTCGTCCGACTGGCGCGCGGTGCCCGGCGGCTATCAGGTGGGCGACGGCAGGGTGGAGCGGGTGCTGATCCCCGGCATCGCGGGAGAGGTGCGGGAGTTCAGCCGTCTCACGATGTATCGGGGGTCCGGCGCGGTGCGCATCCTCACCCTCCCCGACACCGAGACCCTGAGCCTTCGGGCCCTGGCGTCGCTCGTGGAGCCGTACCTGCCCGACCACCCGGTGGTGGTGGTCGGCGCCAGCTTCGGGGGGCTCATCGGCCGCGCGCTGCCGCCCGACCGGGTGCTTCGCCTCGTCACGGTGGGGATGCTCCCGACACGCACCGCGGCCGCCACCCGCGCCGGCCACATCGGCCGCCTGGTGCCGCTCCTCCCCGCGCCCCTCTACGAAGCCTGGTACGGCCGCCGCAGCGCGTCGGCGTGGGCCGAGGACGGCGCGGATCCGGCGCTGGTGGCGAGCGTGCGGCTCCCCTCGGCGCGGGTGCTCGGCGCCCGGCTGCGGGCCATCGCCGCGTGGGGCCTGGCGGATCGCCCAGCGGTGCCGACCACGATGCTGTGGGGTTCGACCGACGCCTTCGCCACCTGGAACGTCGCCGGGGTCGAGGCGCTGGGGGCTCGCGCCGTCGTGGTGCCCGGCGGGCATCGCCCCCACCTGTCGCACCCTGCCGAAGTGGCCCAGTGGTGGTGAGGCGTCGCGAGCCCTAAGGGTACTTCCGCCGCATCCACACCCCGCGCGCGGTGATCCAGTCGATCAGATAGGCGCGTTCTTCTTCGTAGCTGGTCAGGTCCGACCGCCAGCCGTAGTAGCTGTCGTAGTCCGCCTCCCACTTCTCCCAGTCCCGCGCCGCGGACCGGTCGATCTCGGCGTAGTACGCGGCGGCTGTTTCCTGGAGCACCGCCTCCGACAGCGGCCCCTCGAAGGCGGCGTGGAGCCGATCCATCAGCGCCGGCCCGAGGGTGTCGTCGGCCAGCATCCGGGCGAAGAGGTTGTTGGCCCCGGTGAAGTCGTTGTCGGTCGAGGGGGAGGTGCGCGACGACTCCCAGGCCTGGCCCCAACTGTGGTTGAAATCCCACGGCGCGAAGTGCCACATCGGGGCCAGCGGGTCGTTGTAGAGGTAGCAGTTCTTGCCCCCCGAGTCTTCGGACAGGGTGAAGGTGACGAGGATCCACCAGTCCATGAACTCCTCGACCGCCATCCGCTCCCGGAGCGCCGTCGCGAAGGTCTCGTCGGGCTCGTTCACCACGAAGTCCACCAGCGCGTCCAGGTCGTCCCAGGCCCCCGGCTCGCCCTCGGGGATGTCCCCTTCTTTCTTGGTGTAGCCGCTGTGCAAGCTGCTCTTGGGTCGGCCACTGTAGGTGCTGTAGAAGTTGGCCGAGTGGTCCACCGCTTTGTAGAGGTTGCCGTCCTCCCGGTGCCCCGCGTCCTCCCAATACTCGCCGTCGACGTGATCCCCCAACAGGTAGAGGCCCTCGTACTCCCCGTTGATGTAGACGACGCTGAAGATGGCCTGCATCGGAGGGTGGGACTTCGACAACGAGGTCCACACGTCGAAGACGAACTTCTGTCGGATGTAGGCGTTGTCGTCGAAGAGCGTGGTCAGCACGATCTTGCGGCGCTGGACGAAGTCCGTCTCCCCGTCCTCGAACTCGTCGTCGGAGGGGAAGCTCAGCGTGTAGCTGTTCTTCGGGTACCCGAGCGACGACGCACCGCGGTACTTCAGGCCGATCTCGAAGGTGTGGCCCCGCCACACCATCGTGGTGGCGACGTCGTCTTCCGAACCCGTGTTGGGGGGGCGCTCCAGGTGCAGCACCGGCAGGCCCCACTCCTCTTCGTAGGTGAGCGGATCGACCTCGCGGTTGTCGGGGTCCGACCACGCGTCCGCGACCGAGATGCGCACGCGGCCGACGTCGCCCGGCACGTCCACGACGGCCAGGTCCACGTCCCAGTTGCCCGCCTGGGCCAGACCCGGGGTCCACAGCAGGGTGGACGTCTCCGCGTCGTAGGTGGCGCCCGCCGGGAGGTTGGTGACCGAAAAGGTGGAGGCGCTCGCCTCCCCCGTGCACGCGAACACCACCGAGATGAGCTGCCCCTCGGTGGCGTACACGTCGGCGGCGCCGGGCGCGCAGCGGGCGGGCTCTTCGATGGTCTCGACGGCGGTGTCCTCGACGGGGGGCGGTGGCTCGGGCCGGTCGCCCGGTACCTTCTCCTCCCCCTCGTCCGGCGCCACACACCCGAGGATCAGGATCAACGCGCGCATACGGACTCCAGCGCGTCCACCGTCTTGGGACAGGCGGCGGTGAGGTTCTCAGGGTCCCCGTGGGTGACACGGATATCGTCCTCGATACGAATTCCGATGCCACGAAAATGGGCCGGGGCGGTATCGTCGTCGGGCTGGACGTACAAGCCGGGCTCCACGGTGAGCACCATGTCGGGCTCGAGCAGGCGCGATCGCAGGCCCTCCCAGTAGGCGCCCGCATCGTGGACGTCGAGGCCCAGCCAGTGCCCGGTGCCGTGCATGTAGTACCGGCGGTAGGACTCGTCGGCGATGTTGGTGTCCACGTCCCCGTGGAGCAGCTCCAGGGCGATCATCCCGGTGACCAGGCCCCGGACCGCGACGTCGTGCATGTCCTTGAACGGACGACCGGGACGCGCGGCGTCGATGGCGGCCAGTTGGGCGTCGAGCACCACCTGGTACAGGTCCCGTTGGGGGCCGCTGAACCGGCCGTTCACGGGCCAGGTGCGGGTGACGTCGGCGGTGTAGTAGCGGTACTCGCAGCCGGCGTCGACCAGGCAGAGCTCGCCGTCGCGGAGCGCGTCCCGGTTGTTGATGTAGTGGAGGATGCAGGCGTTGGCCCCGCCGCCCACGATGGTGGTGTACCCGGGCCCCTCCCCGCCGCGCCGACGGAAGGCGCCGTCGATGGCGGCCTCGAGCTCGTACTCGTGGACGCCGGGGCGACCGAGGCGCATCGCCGCGACGTGCGCTTCGGCGGTGATCGCGGCGGCCTCGCGGAGCGTGACCAGCTCGTCCGCCGTCTTCCGGAGCCGCAGCTCGGCCACCACCCGGCCCCCGTCCACGAGCTGGTGGGGCATCTCCAGCCCGTTGCGGGAGGCCGCCCGCCGCGCGCCCCGAAGGGCGCCGAACACCAAACGGTCGCGGTCGGGGTCGCCCCAGGCGTAATGCAGCGTCGCGTACCCCTGCAGGAGCTCGGGCAGACGCGCCGGGAGCTCGTGGATCGGGAACGCCGAGTCGGCGCCGTGCAGGGCTCGCGCCCCTTCCACCCCCACCCGCGTACCGGTCCACACCTCACGCACCCGGTCGCGCGGGAGCACGAAGAGGATGAACGGAAGCTCCGCCCCGGGCCGGAACAGCGCGACCGCGTCGGGCTCTTCCCAGCCGGTCAGGTAGTAGAGGTCGGACGACGGGCGGTACCGGTACTCCGAGTCGGCGTTGCGGACGGCGTGGACCGACCCGAAGATCAGCGCCGCGTCTTCGCCGAGGGCGCGCAGGTAGGCGGCTCGACGGGCGGCGAAACGATCCGAAGCGGGAATCACGGCCATGCCGCACGATAACCCCACCGGGACACGACCGTGGACGGTTCGCACCCCGCGGGTCCTGACCATCTGCTAACGCCCGGCGCCGCATCTTCCGTGGTACGTAGCGGGAGTCCAATGGAGCGCTACCACCTCACCCGTGAAACCAACAACGAGGGCTACGCCCTTGAAGTTCACGAGATTGGCGGCCACGATCCGTCCCTGATCCCGGTGCTCACGGACCTCGATCTGCTCACCTACTCCGAGCCGACCTTCTCGCGGTACACGCTGGGGGCGATGCTGCGCTTCGGCCGGGTGTTCACCATCACCGCCGACGAGCTGGTGATCGGCGCCATCCACACCATGCGCAGCTTCGAAGACCCCAACGAGGTCTGCATCTTCAACATGGCCCTCCGCCCCGGCTGGCGCGGCCACGGGCTCGGCACCCGGTTCCTGCACGGCGCGCTGGAGCTCCTCCAGGCCCGCTCGGTCAAGACGGTGTCGCTGCTGGTCGCCGCGTCGAATCACCGCGCGATCACGGTCTACCGCACCAAGTTCGGCTTCGAGCAGGTGGCGGTGCACGGCAACGAGTTCGACAACGAGCAGGAGTACCTCCTGATGCGCCTCGATCTCCGCCTCCCGCTCCGGGATCCCACGCGCGCCGACGGGTAGGGGGAGTCCGGAGCCGGAGACCGAAGACGAGCAGGCGTCCCGCCGACACCGACGCGATAGTCCCGCCCGGTGCTGACCCACCTCCGCATCCAGTCGCTCGCGATCATCGACGAGCTCGAAGTCACCTTCGGCCCCGGCCTCAACGTGGTCACCGGCGAGACGGGCGCCGGGAAGTCCATCCTCGTGGCCGCGCTGCAGTTGGTGCTCGGTGCCCGCGGCCGGCCCGAGCTGGTGCGCACCGGCGCCGAACGCGCCGAGGTGGAGGCCCTGTTCGACATCCGCGCCGACCCGGGGGCGCAGGCCCGCGCCGAGTCCCTGGGCTTCGAAGCCGGCGCCGAGCTGCTGATCCGCCGGGTGATCGAGGCCGAGGGGCGCAGCCGCGCCTACGTGAACGGGCGGCTCGCCACCAACAGCCAGCTCGTCTCCCTGGCCGCGGGGCTGGTGGACATCTCGTCCCAGCACGAGCATCACTCGCTCGTCGACCCCGCCAGCCACGTCGGGTACCTCGACGCCTACGCCGGCATCATCGACGAGGTGACCGGCCTCGCCACCGCCTGGCGCGCCTGGAAGGACGTGGCGGACCAGCTCGACGCGCTCCTGGCGCGGGTGCGCGAGGACCGGGGGGACCTGGTGCGGTTTCAGCTCGGGGAGCTCGAGCGCGCCGCGCTCTCCCCCGAGGAGATCGCCGAGGCGAGCCGGCTCCGGCACGCCGGGGCGCTGGGCGAGCTCTGTGGTCGCGCAGAGGACCGGCTCTACGCCGGGGATGGGGCGGTGGTCACCCTCCTCTCCCGCGTGGCCACCGACCTCGACGCGGCGGCCCGGTTGGACCCGGGCCTGGACACGCTCACCGAGCAGGTGCGGGCCGCGAGCACCGAGCTGGAGGACGCCGCGCGCACCCTGGGTCGCTACGCCCGGTCCATCCGGGTCGATCCGGCCCGGCAAGCCGAGCTCGACGAGCGGCTGCACGAGCAGAAACGCCTGTATCGGAAGTTCGGCGACGACCTCGCTGCCGCGGCGGCCCGGCTGCGGGCCGAGCTGACCGAGCTGGACTCCGCGCAGGAGCGGGTCAACGACCTCGAGGCGACGCGCGCCCGGTATCGAACCGAGGTCGAGCGGCAGGCCCGCCACCTCTCCGATCGCCGTCGCGGGGAGGCCCGCACGCTCGCCGTCGCCATCACCGCCGAGCTGGCGTCGTTGGGCATGGGCGAAGCCCGCGTCGACGTCGCCATCGCCGAGGCCGGGCTCGGGGCCGGCGGGGTGGACCGGGTGGAGTTCCTGATCGCCACCAACCGGGGGGAGGAACCCCGACCCCTACGAAAGGTCGCCTCGGGCGGCGAGCTCTCCCGCGCGCTGCTCGCGGTGAAGCGGGTGCTGGCGTCGATGGGCCCGGTGGGCGTCTACGTCTTCGACGAGGTGGACACCGGCGTGGGCGGCACGGTGGCCGACGTCATCGGGGCCAAGCTCGGCGAGGTCGCCGCGCACCACCAGGTGGTCTGCATCACCCACCTGCCCCAGATCGCGAGCCAGGGCGACCGCCACTTCCACGTGGCCAAGGACGTCAGCGGGGAGCGCACCCACAGCCGGATCCGGCGCCTCGAGGGCGACGAGCGGGTCGAGGAGATCGCGCGAATGCTCGGCGGGACGCGGATCAGCGAGACCACGCGGGCCGCGGCGCGGGAGTTGCTGGGGGGGCGGGGGTAGCGCCTCCCCCCGAACCTGCGCTACAGTCCTCTTGCCGGCGGAAGTCACCGTCGTCAACCCAGGGAGTCCACGCATGGCCATCTACACCCTCACCCCCCCCCCCGACTACCGAAAGGGTAGAAACATCCTCGACTACTGACGATATCTACCGGTGGTCCACCCCCTTCTACCCCACCATCGGCCTGGATGCCGCGCAGCTCTGGTGGCTGGCGCGGGCGATCGGCGCGGTGAGCCCTACCAGCGTGCCGGTGTACCAGACCGCCGCCTTCCGACCCGACAACCCCGACACGCCGGTGCTGTTGACGGGCACCACCCTGACCGGTGCGGGCGAGAAGAGTGCGGCCGCGTACTCGCTCACCAGCGCGGTCTCGACGAAGTTCTGGATCCGCTTCGGGGTCGCGGTGAAGGCGGGCGCGGCCGGCCTCGCCCAGGCGGACGTCGGCCTACAGGCCGCCTTCGTCCCGCTGGGGCAGGTGGTGGGCTCCGCT
>JAYVAS010000576.1:0-4319 GCA_043750895.1 Pseudomonadota bacterium | reverse complement strand
GAGCAGGAGGACCTGGTCGCCGTCGGCCGCGGCGGGGAAGTGCGCGGCCAGCGGCGTGGCGAGGAGGTAGGTGCCGGCGGGGACGTCGCCGGTCCACCCGAAGGTGGTCGGGAGGCCGTCGGCGCCCACCACGTACCAACCCGAGGGGGCGACCGGGGATTCGAAGGAGCCGTTCAGGATCAGCGGCGTGTCGTGGGCGGCGAGGGTGGTCGCGACCGCGTCCAGCCGGCGGGTGTCCGGGCCGGCCTCGGTCCACGTCGGGCACAGCCAGCCGCCTTCATCGTGCTCGTTCCAGGCGTAGATCAGCACCGCCGCCGCGGGGACCTCGACCGGGTGCCGGTCCACCCACTCCAGGCCGGCCGCGAGGTGGCCGGCGATCTCCTCCGCGGTGGCGGTGTCGGTGTAGACCTCGCTTCCGTAGATGTCTCCGAACACCGGGTTCTCGTAGCGGGGACGCGGGTCCCAGCCGGTGGTCACCAGGGGGAGCACGCCGGCGCCGGTGCCCGCGGCGACGTCCCAGATGGACGCGCCGTACGCGCTGAGGTCGGCGAAGCTGCCCCCCGACTCCGAGCCGCCGTAGGTCGCGTAGGCGCCGAGCGCATCGCCGCCGAGGAGGTCCAGGGTGGCCTTGTCGGCGGCCGGGTCCCAGCCCTGGGTGACCAGATAGGGGCGGCCGAGGCCAACGGCGACCGTCGTCTCGGCGAGCAGCGCGAACGCGGTCCCGGCGGCCCTGAGGGTGGGGAAGCGGCTGGTGGCGGTGAGACTCGGGGTGTCGAAGAGGAAGACCAGCGGGCGATCGCCCTCGACCTTGACGTAGCGGGGGTCGAGAAAGTGGGCGACATAGCGGTCCACCTGGGCGTCCCACTCCTCGGGGTCGTGCGCGAGCCAGCCACCCTGCAGGTTGAGCGCGTAGCCAATCCGGGTCGAGTCGGGACGGGAGAGGTAAAGCTCCAGCCCGTTGCTCATGCCTTCGTCGGGCGGGTAGGCGACGAAGGCCCAGAAGTCGATGCCGGCGTCGGCGGCGGCGGCGATCTCGGCGTCCATCAGCGCGGGGTCGTTGCCGGCGATCCGCACGGTGTCCGGGTCCACGACGGTGCCGAACCAGGGCATCCGGTCGTGCCAGTGCTCCGGTCCGAGCGTGGTCTCGACCGCGTCCTGGATGGTGGCGTCCTCCTGCCAGGCGTCCCACCGGATCGCGCCGACCAGGGGGCGGCGGTTGGCGGTGGTCGGCGGCGGGTCGGGGTCGGTGCCGGTCTCGGTGGCGGTGTCGCTGGTGTCGGTGTCGGTGTCGGTGGGGTCGGTGTCGGTGGGGCCCGTGTCGTCCGCGGGGACGGAGGTGTCGGTGACCCCTGGGGTGGCCGTGTCCACCGGGAGCCGGGTGGGCGTCGGCGAGCAGGCGACGAGGAGCAGCGGCGCGGCGAGCATGGGCGTCCCGTAGCGCGGCTGGACGGGAGGGTCACGGGCGCGGGCGCCTACGCGGTCCGGCGAGGCCCCGTCCCCCGTTTCGGAATAGACCCGCGGGTGTCGCCGACCGCCGCCTTGCGCGCCCTGGACCCCGCCGGCTGGGGCTTGCCGCTGTCGGACCCGATGGCGCGCGTCACGTGGACCGAGGCCCTGGATGCGGTGGACCTGGCCGACCTGGGCGAGGTCGTGGTCGGTCGGGCGCCGCGCCGGGTGGCGATCGTCGCGTCGGCCAACGTCTACACCGCGCCGCTGCCCTGGGCGGTCCACCTCGCGGCGCGGGGGGTCGAGGTGGTGATCAAGCCCGCCCGCGGGCAGGTCGCGGCCATGACCGCGATCGCGGCCTGCCTCCCGGGGGTCACGGTCCGACCCTGGACGGGGGGGGACGTGGACGCCGAGGCGGCGGCCCTGGCCGATGTCGACGGGGTCCTCGCCTTCGGCACCGCCGAGACGATCGCCGCGCTCCGGAGCCGCCTGCACGGGCCCTTCGTCGGCTTCGGTCCGCGCTTCGGCATCGGGGTGGTCCCGACCGTCGATGCCGGGGTGGTCGACGACGTCACCCGCTACGACGGCCGCGGCTGCATGTCCCCCGCGGCGGTGTTCGCGCAGACGTGGGACCTCGACACGATCGCGGCGCGGATGGCGGAAGCCGAGGTGCGCTGGCCGCGGGGGCGGGTCGACCCCGCCGAAGCGGTGGCCATCCGAACCCGGGTGGCCCTGGCCCGCGCCATCGGTCAGGTGCGGGTGGGAGACACGTGGGCCGTGCTCGGTCTCCCGGCGCGCCAGTTCTCGCCGGTGAGCCTGCCGCGGGTGCTGGTGGTGCACCCGCTCGACGGGCTGGACGCAGTGGCGCCCTTCCAGGACGAGCTCGGGACCGTCGCCGTGGACCCGACGCTGCGCGGCCTCGCCCCGCCGGCCCCGCGGGTGTGCGCCCCCGGGGAGATGCAACGCCCCGCGGCGACCCGGTGGCACGAGGGCGTGGACGTCCTGGGGGCCCTGTGGCGGTGATGGCGCCCGTCTCGGCGGAGGCGCGCGCGGTGCACGAGGCCGCGCTGATCGTGGACCTCCACTGCGATCTGCTCCTCCCCAGCTTCTTCTACGGCTGGGACTGGAAGAAACGCCACGCGCCGAACCCGCTGCCCGGGGCGCCGTTGTTCGGGCACTGCGATCTGCCCCGGCTGAGGGCCGGAAACCTCGGCTGCCTCGCGCTGGGGGTGGTGGTCAACCCCTGGTGGGGAGGGCCTTCCCACATCGGGGTCGACCTCGACCGGATGCACGCCGAGGCGGCGACCGGCGAGATCGTGGTGGCGACCACCGCGGCCCAGATCCGCGCCGCCCATGCGGCCGGCACCCTCGCCTGCTTCGCCGGCCTGGAGGGGGCGCACGCGCTCGCGGGTCGGCTCGACGACCTGCCCCGCCTCCGGGACCGGGGCCTCCGGTACGTGGGCCTCGTGCACTTCACCAGGAACGCCGCCTGTCGGCCGATGGCGGGCTGGGGGGCCTCTCGTGACGCTGGGCTCACCGCCTACGGGTACGACCTGGTCGACGAGCTGAACCGCCTCGGCATGCTGGTCGACCTCGCCCACGCGAACCGGGCCGGCTTCCTCGACGCATGTCGCCGTACCCGCCGCCCCCTGCTCTGCTCGCACACCGCGTGCACCGCGGTCCACCCCTCGCCCCGGGGCATCGACGACGACCAGATCCGGGCCGTGGCCGACACCGACGGCGTGGTGGGCATCATCTTCGTCACCCCCTTCATCGGCCGGGGTGGGGCGGCGCAGGCGGCCCGGCACCTCGACCACATCAAGCGGCTGGTCGGCGTCCGCCACTGTGGGCTGGGCACCGACTGGGAGGGCTTCGCGGTGTACCCGTCCGATCTCGCTGGCGCCGACCAGCTCGTCAACCTCACCGAGGCGCTGTTGAAGCTCGGATGGACGGCCGAGGAGATCCACGCCGCCTACGGCGAGAACGTGCTCCGGGTCATCGAGGCGAACGCGGGCTGATGGCCATCGACCCGCTCGACTACCACCTCCGCACCCGGCACGCGCCCTTCCATCCGGCCCGCGGCCCCGGGTGGCTCGACTGGGACAACCAGCCCGACCCGTTTCGTCGGTTCGTGGGGAGCCCGGTGGTCCTCCTGGACCGCGAGGCCGGGGGGCCCGACCCGGCGTACGACGCGGTGCTGGAGGGGACGCTGCCGGCGCCGGCTCCGGTGGACTGGTCGTCGGTGTCCCGGCTCTTCTTCGACGCCCTGGCCTTGTCGGCTTGGAAAGAGGTGGGCGACACCCGGTGGTCCCTGCGGGTGAACCCCTCGAGCGGAAACCTGCACCCCACCGAGGCCTACCTCGTCGCCGGCCCGGTCTCCGAGCTCGCCGCCGAGGCGGCCGTCTGGCACTACCAGCCCTACCTGCACGGCCTCGAGCAGCGCGCGGTGCTGTCGGAGGCGACCTGGCGGCGCCTCGCGGGGGATCTGCCTCCCGGGGCGGTGCTCGTGGGGCTCAGCTCGATCCTATGGCGGGAGGCGTGGAAGTACGGCGAGCGGGCGTTCCGGTACTGTCAGCACGACCTCGGGCATGCCATCGCGGGCCTGTCGCTGGCGGCGGCGGGCCTCGGCTGGCGGGCGCGGCTCCTGGACAGCGTGCCCGAGGGGGCGCTGGGCGCGCTGCTGGGCACCTCCGAGCAGGTGGGGGCGGAAGCCGAGACGGCGGAGGCCCTGCTCGCCGTGTACCCGGAGGCCCCGTTCCCGCTCGCGCAGTGGCGTCATTACCGGTTGCCGGCGCTGCCGCGGTTGGTCTGGCAGGGCGCTCCGGCGTCGCTGTCGGCCGAACACGAGGACTGGCCGGTGATCGACGCCGTGG
>JAYVAS010000575.1:0-4019 GCA_043750895.1 Pseudomonadota bacterium | reverse complement strand
GGCGTCGGCGAGGTCGTGATCCGCCACAAGAAGATCCTGGGGCAGGACTGCCTCGAGGGCTCCGCCGACGCGCGCGCCGACGCCGACCTGTTGCTCGCCGCGGCGGCCGACATTCCCGGCCAGCCCTCCTGGTCGAGCTGGGCGGTGAAGGAGTCGGTGCAGCTCGCGGCAAGCGCCGCCGGCTACGACTACTACCAGGTGCTCGACAACCCGTTCCCGATCAACGACCGATACTGGTTCGTGCGCGCCACGACCAAGCGCACGGGGGAAGACCGGGTTTTCGCGTGGCAGGCGCTGGACGCGAGCGCCTATGCGGCGGAGCGCGCCGGGGTGCTCGGGCGCTACCCGGAGGCGGTGGAGACCAAGATCAACGTCGGGGACTGGACCTTCACCCCGCGGGGGGGCTCCACCCACGTGCGCTACCGCATCTGCACCGACGTCGGCGGGAACGTCCCCGGCTGGGCCGGGGAGTTCGCCGCGCGCACCACCCTGCCCACCAACGTCGCCGACATCATCAAGGAGGTCCAGCGGCGGATGGCGCGGTGAGGGGACGGATGCCCCGCGGGTCCTGAGGTGGGACATGGATGCCCCACAAGTGGGGCATAGATGCCGGATTGACGGCCTTCAACGGGAATACTACGCTGCCCTATGCCGTATCGGATCCCCTTTTGCGGGCACCTCTCCTCCCGGACGCTCGGCTGGCTGGGGGCGGTCGCCTTCAGCGTCGGCTGCACCACCGCTCCCGACGCCGAGGACGCCTCCGCGTTCGCCCCGGCGGCGGCCCGGCTCCACCGGCTCACCGACGTGCAGTGGCGCAACTCCGTCCAGGACCTGACGGGGGTCGTCTACAGCGGCACCCTTCCCGGGGACTACGTGCTCCACGGCTACGCCAACGTCGGTTCGGCCGAGGCGACCCTCTCCCCGGTCGAGCTCGAGGAGGTGGAGACGGCGGTGTGGTCGGTGGTCGCGACCGCGGTGCCGGACCAGGCGGCCGCCCTCCGCTTCGTGGGCTGTGACATCGGCGCGGCGTCGTCACCGGTGACCGTGACCGCCGAAGCCGACCCGTGCCTGCGGGGCTGGGTCACCGCGCTGGGCGGGCAGGCGTGGCGTCGGCCCATCGACGGGGCCGAGGTCGAGGAGCTGGCGAGCGTCTACCACGTCGTCGGGGACGGGATGAGCGACGACACCCTCGCCGTGCAGGCCGTGCTCGCCACCGTCCTGTTGTCGCCCGACTTCCTCTACCGGGTGGAGCTGGGAGAGCCCGACGCCGACGACCCCCGGCGGCGCCGGTTGTCTTCCTACGAGGTCGCGACCCGCCTCGCGTACTTCCTGACCGACGCGCCCCCCGACGAAGGCCTGCTCCAGGCCGCGGAGCGCGGCGATCTGGACACCGACGCCGGTCTGCGCATCCACACCGAACGGCTCGGGGAAGACACCCGCTCCCGGGACGCGATGACCACCTTCTTCGACCAGACGATGGGCCTGCAGGACCTCGACCTCGTCTCGAAGGACACCACGCTGTTCCCGAACTGGACGCCCACCCTGAAGGACGCGATGCGGGAGGAGATGCACCGCATCTTCCAGCAGGTCGTGCTGGACGAGGAGCAGCCGGTGGACGCGCTGTTCACGACCAACCTCGCGTTCCTGAACCGCGAGCTGGGAGCGGTCTACGGGATGCCGATGACGAGCGACACGCTGGTCCCGGTCACCCTGCCTGACCGCGCCGGCCGGGGTGGCATCCTGGGTCGGGCGGCGTTCCTCACCCTCGAGTCGCACGCCACCTTCAACTCCCCGACCCACCGTGGTCGGTACGTGCGCACCCGCCTCCTCTGCCAGGACGTGCCGGCCCCGCCGCCCGACATCCCCACCATCGACGCTGTCGGCACCGAAGGCTCGCTGCGCCAGCGCCTCGAGAGCCACCTCTCCGACCCGGCCTGCGCCGGGTGCCACGTGCTCATGGACCCCATCGGCTTCGGCTTCGAGAACTTCAACCCCCTCGGCTCCTGGGTGGACATCGACAACGGCGTGGTCATCGACGCCACGGGCGACCTGGACGGGCAGAAGTTCGACGGGGCGGCCGAGCTCGGCGCGGCGCTGGCGGCGCACGCCGACGTGCCCGGCTGCTTCGTGCGTAACTTCTATCGGAGCGCGCTCGGCGCCCTCGAAGGGGAGGCCGAGGAGGGCCAGATCGAAGCGCTGACGGACGACTTCGTCGACGCCGACCTCGCGCTGCGGCCCCTCATCGAGGCCCTGGTGCTCTCGGAGGGCTTCCGCACCATCGACTCGCCGGCCAACGGCAGTTGCGACACCGACGGGGTGGCCCGCGCCTGTGCGACCGCGTGCGGGGACGGCGTGGAGACCTGCCGCGGCGGGGTGTGGACCGGGTGTACCGCGACCGCGCCCTCGGCCGAGACCTGCGACGGCGTCGACAACGACTGTGACGGCACCGCCGACGAAGCGGTGCTGCGACCGTGCGAGGGACCGGGGGGGCCGGGGGTGCAGGAGTGCCTCTCCGCCCAATGGCAGGCGTGTGACGCCGGGGGGGGGAGCTGATGCGCCCGATCAATCGCCGTGCGGTGCTCCGGGGGATGGTGGGAGGCGGTGCGGTCGCCGTCGGCCTCCCGCTGCTCGAGCTGATGATGTCGCCCAGTGGGCGCGCCCTCGCCGATGGCGGGGAGCTGCCGACCCGCTTCGGGGTGTGGTTCTGGGGCAACGGCGTCAAGCCGGACAAGTGGATCCCGGGCAACACCGGCGCCAACTGGACACCGAGCGAGGAGCTGGCGCCGCTCGCCGACCTCGTGCCCTACGTGAGCGTGCTCTCGGGCTTCGAGGTGAAGACCGCTACCCACCCCCACCACTCCGGCATGTCGGCGATGCTCGTGGGGGCGCCCTACTACCAGCTGGGCACGGTCCGCGACACCATCGTGTCTACCTTCGCCTACCCCTCGGTGGACCAGGACGCCGCAGCGTGGTTCGACGGGCTCACGCCCTTCCGCTCTCTCGAGATCGGCGTCACCCGCTTCCGGGGCACCGACGAGGGGACGACCTTCGAGCACCTCTCCCACAACGGACCGAACCTCCCCAACCCCTCCGAGTACGACCCCGGCGCGCTCTACCGGCGGCTCTTCGGCGTCTCGTCCGACGCCCGGGTGGACCTCGTCCGGCAGAGCGTGCTCGACGTGGTCGGTGACCAGATCACCCGGCTTCAGGGGCGGCTCGGCGCCACGGACAAGCAGCGCCTGGAGCAGCACCTCGACAGCATCCGGCAGCTCGAGCAGCGTCTCGGGAGTGACCTCGGGGCGTGCGAAGTGCCCACCAGCGAGCCGGCGGCCTACGCCGACGTCAACGGGCAGGAGCAGATCGAGCCGCAGAACGCCATCATGAGCGAGCTCTGCGCGCTGGCCCTGGCCTGCGACCTCACCCGGTCGTTCTCGATGCACTACAGCACGTGCGGCTCGGGGGTGATCAACTGGCAGGTGGGCGCGACCGACGGCGCGCACTCGCAGACCCACTTCGAGGGCTCGCCGCAGCCGATCGTCCATGCCTCGGTGACCTTCAACATGTCGATGTTGGGGAACTTCCTCCGTACCCTCCGCGACACGCCCGAGGGGGAGGGGAACGTCCTCGACCGGTGCTCGATCCTCTGCACCTCGGAGCTGTCGGAGGGCATCACCCATTCGAACATCGACATCCCCATCCTCATCGCCGGTCTGGGTGGCGGTCGACTTCGGGGCGGCTACCACTACCGCTCCGGCTCGGCCGAGAACACCTCCAAGGCGGTGCTGACCGCCCTCCGTGGCGCGGGCTGCGACTACGGCGCCTACGGGCATGACGGGGGCTACGTCACCGACGACGTCGGATCGGTTCTGCGCTAGCCAGCCCGCGGTGGGCTACGCCAACGCCGACCCTGGAGGGGAGACTGCATCCCCAAAAACGAGGACGCCGACCTCACGGCCGGCGTCCGAGTGGGGTCAGGCGAACTGACTACCAGCGATCGCCACCGCCGCCGCCGCCGCCGC